>NZ_JBASWB010000036.1:0-9366 GCF_049276255.1 Miniphocaeibacter sp. | reverse complement strand
GGAATTCCCATGGGGCAATCACAAAAGATTATAAAAGAGTATGGAGATGAGACTATTTCTAGAATTGAAACTAATCCCTATCAATTAATTAATGATATTTGGGGAATTGGTTTTAAAACAGCTGATGATATTGCTTTAAAAAACAACATAGATGAAAAGTCTCCTTTTAGGATTAAGGCAGCCTTTAAATATTATTTATCTTCTGAAGCAAATCAAAATGGAAATTGCTATATGCCTTATGAAGAAACAATATATAGGGTGTCGAGATTAATAAATATTGAGCAGGAATATATTGAAGATTTAATAATGGAAATGGTACTAGAAAACACTATAATCAGCGATGAAGTTGAAGGAAAAAAAATCTTATATGATCCGTATTATTATAATAGCGAGTTAAAAGTTGCCGGATTATTTTCTAAAATATTAACAAATGAAGAAATTAAGACAAATATTAACTGTGAAAAAGAAATTGAAAGGTTAAAAAATAGTGAAAAAATAAAATTTGCCGATGAGCAAATAGAAGCAATTAAAAGTTCTATTTTAGAGAATATTTTAGTTATTACCGGAGGACCGGGAACTGGAAAAACAACTATAATTAATGAAATTGTAAATATATATACATTAAATGGTCATAAGGTTATTTTAACAGCACCTACAGGAAGAGCTGCTAAGAGAATGGAAGAAAGTACTAACCATGAAGCTAAAACAATTCACAGACTTCTAGGCTATATGCCGGTGGATAGTGGAAGAGGTATGATATTTGACCATAATGAAGAAAATCCCTTAGATGCAGATATTATTATTATAGATGAATCTTCCATGATAGATTTGGTTTTACTTGAAAATTTATTAAAGGGAATACAAAGTGAAACTAAAATTATTTTTGTTGGCGATATTGACCAACTTCCATCAGTTGGTGCAGGAAACACTTTAAAGGATATTATTAATTCTAAATTAGTAAAAACCATAAGACTTCATAAAATATTTAGACAAAGTGAAAATAGTAATATAGTAGTTAACGCCCATAGAATTAATAGTGGAGAGTATCCTATTTTAAATGAAAAGGGTAAGGATTTTTTCTTTATACCGGCAAATAATAATACTTTAACACAAAAGACTTTATTAAGTCTTGTAGCAAAAAGACTTCCGGAATATTACAATATAAAGAACATTGAGGATATTCAAGTTTTAACGCCTATGAAAAAATCTGAAATAGGAACAACAGAACTCAACAAAAAACTACAGGAAGTTTTAAATCCTAAACGACCATCAACAGAAGAAGTTGTTTATGGTGATAAGGTTTTTAGGGAATATGACAAGGTTATGCAAATTAGAAATAATTATACTAAGGAATTTAAGACTAAAACAGGCCAAGAAGGATTAGGGGTATTTAACGGAGATTTTGGAATTATTACAGAAATAGACAATTATGACAATATAATAAAAGTATTGTTTGACAATGACAGGTTTGTTGAATATACAGTAAAGGAATTAGATGAATTGTCGTTATCATATGCAATAACTATTCATAAATCTCAGGGAAGCGAATTTCCTGCAGTTGTAATACCGCTAGGACCTGGACCCTATATGTTAATGACAAGAAATTTAATTTATACAGCAATTACTCGAGCGAGAAAACTAGTAGTTCTTGTAGGAAGTTTAAAATATTTACAGAATATGATTAATAATACCCATATAGCAAAAAGAAACTCTACTTTATCCTATAGAATTAATGAATATTATAATTTATATAAAGGAATAATAGATGTCAATTAGTATAAACGATTTAATTTTTTTATCAGAAGGGTATTGTTATTCTTGTAAAAACGAAATATATACTAAAAAATATTTCTGTAATAATTGTTTAAATTTATTCGAATATGTAAATGGCATTAAATATTTTGGAGAACATAGATGTTATTATCCGTATTTATATACCGGTAAGATAAAAGAATTGATTGGGAGCTTTAAATTCTATAATCATTCTTATTTGTATAGGGCCTTTGGAGAAATTCTTGTAGCTTATATTAAAGAAATAGACTTGGATTTTGATTGTATTATTCCTACGCCAATTAGTAAAAGAAAGCTTTCCAAAAGAGGATATAATCAAACGGAGTTATTAGCGGATTATATTGGTGAAAAACTAAAAGTGGAAATATTAAAAGATGCTGTTGTAAAGAAGAAAAATACCAAGGATCAGCATTTATTAAGTATAGAAAAAAGAGCAACAAATTTAAAAGATTCTTTTAAACTAATAGATAAGAATCTAGGTGATAAAAAGATCTTAATATTAGATGATATAGTTACATCGGGGTATACTTTAAAGGAAATAGCAAAAGTATTTGAAGAAAATGGAAATAGAAATATTGAAGCTTTAGTTATAGCTTCATCTAAAATAGAAAGTAAGTTCAAAGTTGGTTTTAAGAATGTTTAAAGGTTTTTTATCTAAAATTATTAGTATAAAGATTAGACCTAGTTAAGGAGGAATATATTATGAGTGATGACAAAAGAGATTTTGATGAAAATAGAACAGATGAAGATACAGAAAGAAATGATTTTTCAAATAATAGTAAGGGAAGTTACTATGATCCTTTAGGAACAGAAGATGAAGGACCAGCTTTTAGTAGGTCTTATTCCTATAATAATAGCGATGAAGTTAGAAAAATTGTAAAGGAAGAGTTAAAAAGAAACAAACCAAAAACGCCTTGGATTAGAATAGTAGTAATAGCCTTAATATTCTCATTTTTAAGTTCAGGTGTAACAGCCCTGGTTATGTCGTCTAAAAACAATACAACAGCAGGAAACTCCGGTACAAACTCAAGTATTACAATTAATACTAAAGATGAAGTAAATATTGAAACAGCCGTTGCAGAAAAAGTAATACCATCTGTTGTTGGAATTACTACAAAAACATTATCTAATTCCATATTTAATCAGCAAGCATATGTTGAAGGAGTAGGAAGTGGCGTTATAGTTAGTGAGGATGGCTATATACTTACTAATTCCCATGTTATAAGTGATGGTTCCGCAGAGTCCATTACAGTTGTGTTTTCAGATAAATCAACAATTGAAGGAAAATTGATTTGGAATAATTCCACCCTTGACTTAGCTGTAGTAAAGGTAGAAAAGACAGGACTTCCAGTAGTTGAATTTGGAGATTCTGACAAAGTATCAGTAGGAGATAAGGCAATAGCAATTGGAAATCCATTAGGATTGGATTTACAATCTACTTTAACATCAGGTTATATTTCAGGGCTAAACAGAATGATAACTTTAGAAAATGGGGCTTCAATGGATGGATTAATTCAAACAGATGCAGCTATTAATGGTGGTAACAGTGGAGGAGCACTATTAAACTCAAAGGGAGAATTAATAGGAATAAATACTGCTAAAGCAAGTACAGGAGAAGGGATTGGATTTGCAATTCCAATAAATACAGCAAAATCCATAGTAGATGAAATAATAGAAACAGGAAACTATGAAGAACTTCTTTTAGGAATTAGTGGAGTAGAACTTGAAACCTATAAAAAATATTTCCAAATGGAAACTCCAGTAGAAAAAGGCGTTGCTGTAATGCAAGTACAGGAAAATTCTCCGGCAGATAAAGCGGGTATTCAAGTTAATGATATTATAACTCAAGTTGGCGACTCAGAAGTAGGTAATACCAACGATATTAAAAAGGCCCTATTAAAATATAAATTTGGTGATAGTAGTGAAATAACTATTTACAGAAATGGAAAAGAAGAAAAATTAGAAATTACATTTGAAAAATTTGAAGTACAAGAAAATCCTATTAATGAACAAGAACAAAATAAGGAAGAGCAAGGGGGAAATGAAAGAGAATTTATATTCCCTTGGGGAAATTAAGACTATAAATTAAATTATAAATAAAACCATTAGAGCTAAAACTTTAGTTTTAATGGTTTTATTTTTTTGGACATTTATATGTTTTGCTTTTCCAATAATAGGCTAATTACTGTATTTGCTATAAAATAGACTATTATTTTAAAGGGTGATAATATATTAATTAGAAGGCAAGATTAAATAAAGAAAAGGAGAAATAAAATGGCTATTAAGTACATACCGGAACCATTTAGAATAAAAATGGTAGAAAGAATTAAAATGTTAACAAAAGAAGAAAGAATTGAAAGAATTAAAGAAGCTAAGTATAATACCTTTAATTTAAAAGCAGAAGATGTTTATATTGACCTTTTAACAGACAGTGGAACAAATGCCATGAGTGATGATCAATGGGCCGGCGTAATGAAAGGCGATGAAGCTTATGCTGGTGGAAAAAGTTATTATAAATTATTAGATACAGTTAAAGATATATTTGGATACGAATATGTTCAACCAGTACATCAAGGTAGAGCAGCGGAAAAGGTTTTATTTCCACTACTACTTGAAAAAGGTAAGGTTGGAATTTCCAATATGTTTTTCGATACTACTAGAGCCCATGTTGAATTAACAGGGGCAAGGGCCATAGACTGTGTTGTAGAGGAAGCAAAAGATCCTAGTCATAGAGCTCCTTTTAAAGGAAACATGGATGTTGAAAAGTTAGAAAAACTAATAAATGAATACGGTAAGGAAAAAATTGGCTTAGTTGTAATGACAATAACTAATAATTCAGCAGGTGGACAGCCGGTATCTGTTCAAAATATGAGAGATGTATCAGATATATGTAAAAAATATAACATACCCTTAGTTATAGATGCAGCTAGATTTGCAGAAAATGCTCATTTTATTAAAGAGAGAGAAGAAGAATTTAAAAACAGTACTTTAAAAGAAATAACTAGGGAAATCTTTAGCTATGGTGATATGTTTATTATGAGTGCAAAAAAAGATGCCATAACTAATATGGGTGGACTTTTAGCAATAAAAGAAGATGCAGAACTTTTCCAATTAGTAAAAGGCAATACTATTTCTTACGAGGGATTTATTACCTACGGCGGATTATCAGGAAGGGATATTGAATCATTAGCTATAGGATTATATGAAGGACTTGACGAGGATTATTTAAACTATAGAGTTGGACAAATTGAATATTTGGCATCAATATTAGATGATAATAAAATAGCTTATCAAGCTCCTGCCGGTGGTCATGGACTTTTTGTCGATGCAAAAGCAATGTTTCCTCACATACCGTACAATGAATTTCCAGGACAAGCACTAGCAATTGAACTTTATATAGAAGCAGGAATAAGAACTTGTGACATAGGGTCATATATGTTAGGAAACGATCCGGAAACTGGAGAACAAAGACAAGCTGAATTTGAATTTACTAGATTGGCAATACCAAGAAGGGTTTATACACAAGCCCATTTTGATATAATGGCAGAAGCCTTAATAGCAATTAAAAAAAGGGCAAAAGATGTTAAAGGATATAGAATAACCTGGGAGCCTCCAGTGTTAAGACATTTCCAAGCACATTTAGAACCAATAGAATAGAAAACTATTTTAGAAAAACCAATAATATGAAAGGAAGGTGTATATGTCAAAAAATAATAAAAATATATCAAGATTAGATAAGAGAGAATCTTTTTCGTCTAGATGGACCTTTGTTATTGCTTGTGTTGGCTCAGCAGTTGGAATGGGAAATATTTGGTTATTTCCCTATAGAGTTGGACAGTTTGGTGGATTTGCTTTCCTAGTTCCATATTTTATCTGTGTACTTGTATTGGGTTTCACAGGTGTTATTGGAGAAATGTCCTTTGGTAGAGCAATGAGGTCAGGACCAATAGGAGCTTTTAAAAAAGCAATGGATAGAAGAGGTAGAAGAAATGGTGATTTAGTAGGTATTATACCGGTAATCGGTTCCTTAGCAATAGCTATTGGTTATTCAGTAGTAGTTGGTTGGATAATAAAATTTACAGTAGGTGCACTTGCAGGTGATTTAGTTAATACAGCGGATAGTGCAGCATATTTTGGCAGAATTTCAGGAACTTTCGGCTCTATTCCCTGGCATTTAATAGCCTTGGTTTTAACTTTTATAATTATGAATGCAGGAATATCTGCAGGAATAGAAAAAGTAAATAAATATTTAATGCCAGCATTTTTTGTACTATTTATAATTTTGGCAATAAGAGTGAAATTTCTAAATGGAGCAAGTGAAGGATATAGGTTTTTATTTAATCCTGATTGGTCAGCCTTGGCTAATCCAGAAACCTGGGTTTATGCACTAGGTCAATCTTTCTTTTCCTTGTCACTAGCAGGCTCGGGAACCTTAGTCTATGGTAGCTATTTAAAAGATGATGAAAATGTTGTTAAGGCCGGAGTTAGTATTGCAATTTTTGATACAATAGCAGCATTTTTAGCAGCACTAGTTATTATACCTTCAGTTTTTGCCTTTGGAATGGAGCCAAAAGCAGGACCACCAATGCTATTTATAACAATGCCGGAAGTATTTAAACAAATGCCATTTGGTCACTTATTTTCCATAATATTTTTCATAGCAGTGCTTTTTGCAGGAATTACGTCCTTAATAAATCTTTTTGAAGCTCCAATAGAAGCGCTACAAGATAGATTTAAATATTCTAGAACAAAATCAGTAATTGTAATTGCTGTTATTAGTACTTTAGTAGGATTATTTATTGAAAATGGAAATGTGCTGTCAAAATGGATGGATGTTGTTAGTATATATGTAATTCCACTAGGAGCTTTACTGGCGGCAATAATGTTCTTCTGGGTTTGTGGAGAAAAATTTGCTAAAGAGGAAATAGGTAAGGGCTTAGATGGAGATGTTCCAAAATTTATTATTCCTATGGGCAAGTATATATTTTGTGGATTAACAATAATTGTATTAATATTGGGAATATTTTTGGGGTCAATAGGTTAAATCTAATAGATATAAAAAATAAAGTAAGTAAAAACCTTCAAATTCATATGGGATTTGGAGGTTTTACTATTTTCAAAATAAGATACATAAGAATTAAAATTAAGGTATAATTTAATAGAGGTGAAAAATGAAGAAAAAATTTATTTTACTTTCTCTATTATCTATAATTTTATTATTAACAGCCTGTAATAAAAATAAATATATAAAGTATTTTGATTCAATATTTGGAACTTTTGATACAATTATCGACTTTACAGCTTATACAGAAACAGAAGAAGAATACAAAGAGTATTACTCTTTAGTAAAAGAAGAGTTTAATAGACTTCACAAACTATATGATATTTATAATGATTATGAAGGAATTAATAACATAAAAACTATTAACGATATGGCAGGAAAAGAACCTGTAGAAGTTGATAAGGACATAATAGAATTATTAAAATTTTCTAAGGAAATGGCAGAAAAATATTCTTATAAAACCAATATTGCCTTTGGTCCAGTATTAAGTATTTGGCATGAATATAGGGAAGAAGCATTAGATGAAAACAATAAGGAAAAACCTAAAATTCCAAGCATGGAAGAACTAGAGCTGGCCTCTAAATATACAGACATAAATAAAGTAATTATTGATGAAGAAAATAGTACCGTATATCTTGAAGATGAAAACATGTCTTTAGACGTTGGTGCAACATCGAAGGGATATGCTTCCCAATTGGTAATGGATAAAGTTAAGGAGGCAGGTTGTAAATCTGCAATACTTTCAGCTGGAGGAAATGTAATTTCCATAGGTAAACCAATGGAAGAAAATAAGGATAAATGGGGAATAGGTATACAAAATCCAAAAGATGAAGAAGAATTTACAGGTAATTCAATAGTAGGTGTAGTATATGGAAATAATATTTCCTTAGTTACAAGTGGAGATTATCAAAGATATTATGAAGTAGATGGGAAAAGCTACAACCATATAATAGATCCGGACACTTTAATGCCAGGAGATTTGTATAAGTCTGTAACGGTTTTAGCAGAAGATAGTGGAGTAGCAGATTTTCTTTCAACGACTTTATTTTTACTTCCAATAGAAGAAGGGAAGGAATTAATTAAAGATGTCGATAATATTCAGGTATTATGGGTAGATAAAAATGATGAAAAACATATAACAGAAGGAATGAAAAACTATTTAAAAAGTGAAGGAATAACAGCAAAAGAAGACTAAATTAGTCTTCTTTATATATATATACTATTGATTCATAAGGCTTTAAAACAAAGGGATTAGTAAATGTTTTATCGCCATAATTAGAAATTAATATTTTAGAATTTTTGTATTTGTCATATATATTACTATCGAACTCATAAATTAATTCTTCCTTACTAAAATTATTAATACAGATTAACTCATCATTATTTAAATACCTTTCAAAAACAAATAACTTGTCGATTCCTGTATCTATCTCCCTATAATATCCATCTGATATTACCTTGAAATTCTTTCTTAAACCAATTAATTTTTGGTAATGTTTAAAAATAGAATTTGAACTTTCTCTGTCCCTTTTAGCATTAATTTCTAAATAATTATTATTTACATCTATCCAAGGTATACCTTTTGTAAACCCGGAATTTTTTTCATTGTTCCATTGTACAGGAGTTCTTCCATTGTCCCGAGAACGCTCTGAAAGAATATTTAAAGCCTCATCTTTTGATTTTCCTTTTTCAAGTAGAATTTTATAATAATTAATACTTTCATAATCCCTGTACTCATCTATGGATTTAAAATATCCATTGGTCATACCAAATTCTTCACCTTGGTATATATAAGGAGTTCCTCTGAAAAAGTGGATTATATTTGCCAATAATTTAGCCGACTCTACTCTGTATTTATTGTCATTAGTAAATCGGGAAACAGCTCTTGGCTGATCATGGTTATTTAAAAACCAGGCACTCCACCCTCCATTATTTTGCATTTCAATTTGCCAAGTTGAGAATATTTCCTTTAATGCATTATAATTTACAGGGGCAAGTTCCCATTTTTCACCATCTTTATAGTCTACCTTTAAATGGTGAAAATTAAAGGCCATATTTAATTCCTTATTTTCCGGTTTTGTATATTCTATACAATTAGCAATTGAAGTAGAGGACATTTCACCAACGGTAATCATATTTTCAATACCTGCCCTGTATACAATTTCATGTAAATATTTATTTACCTTAGGTCCATCAGTATAAAATCTTCTACCATCTCCTTGAAAATCATCTTCAAAGACTTCCGGTTTAGATATTAAATTAATAACATCAAATCTAAAGCCTTTTACACCCTTATTTTTCCAAAACTTTAAAATATTTACTAGTTCTTCACGTAATTCTTCATTTGCCCAATTTAAATCCGCTTGACCTTTATGAAATAAATGAAGGTAGTATTTGTCTAAGGATTTAACATACTCCCATGTAGGGCCTCCAAACTTAGAAACCCAGTTAGTTGGTAGATTATTTTTTTTTGCAGTTTTAAAAAAATAATAATCCTGATATTTTTTATCGCC
>NZ_JBASWB010000035.1:0-51805 GCF_049276255.1 Miniphocaeibacter sp. | reverse complement strand
TTTATATATTTAGGAAGGTAAGTTTTTTTACTAAGACAAAAAAAGAAGTGAAATAAAATTCACTTCTTTAGTTTATTGATAGTCTTCCCCTATTAAGTAATTGTAAAAGGCTTTGTTACAATATATTGTTCTTTGTTCGCTTTCAAAGTCATTGTTTTCTGTTAGCTCTGCTTTTACTTTTTCCTTGTCTTCTACTGTTGAAAAAGAATGTATTTCATATATTCCATTTTTTACTATATTATCAACTATTTCTACATATTCTTCTTTGTTCATATTGCTATTTGTTGTTGAATACAATGGTTGCCACCAAGATTCGTATAATAGTCCTTTTGCTTCTTCATTACCTTCATTTTTCTTAGCGTATTTTTCTATAATATCATTAAATTTTTCCATTTCATCTTCTGATAAAAATTCTATTGCTAAATCATATTCAACTGCATGTACAAAATAGTCCTCTCCATCCTGTACTACTTCATAGGTTGGACTTGCTTCCGGAACTGGTCCCCATTCAAGTAAGTATTTGTAGATTGAAATTTTTGGCTCTAGTTGAATTTTAGCCTGTATGTTTTCACTTCTTAATAGTCCAACTAGTTGATGGGCATGTTTTATGTCTGAATGTCCATAAACTATGGTTTTATCTTTTATAAAGTTAGAATCATTTTCTGATGTTTTTAAGTTATAACCTGTTACTGTTCCATTTTTTACTGCCTCATAGCCAACTTCTTCTAGTTTTTCATCTTTAAAGAGTAAGAAGGATTCCCATGTATTGTTTATTTTAGAACCAATGTCCGTGTCATAAATACTACCTATACAGTTTCGCCCTACTCCTGTACTATTTATTACTCTAGTTATTATATAGGCAAAATTGTCGGTATCCAGTTTATTTTCTTTGTATATTTCCTTAACTATGTCACTATTTACTATTCCTAAATCCAATGCACAGGCTAAGTAGTTTTTATTTTTACTATTTACTTTTACTTTATAGTAATTGTTTAATTTTTCATTTACCTTGTCCTTGTTATAGGTGAGAGCTAATTCCTCATATTGTGCATTTTTTATTGATACTTCTATTAATTTATCTGCAGAATAATCCCCTTCAATTTTTACTGCTTCTTCTCCAAATATTGTTTCAAAGCTTTCATTTATTCCCTTTACATCTACTGTTGATTTTTTCTCTAAATCCAAATCATAATACTCTTGTAAGTATGCATAATCGGATTCTTCCATTATTAATTTCCCTAATGGTTCTGTTTCTTCTTTATTACATGATGTTAATGTAAATGCTAACAATAATATTAATATTATTTTATTTTTAAGTTTCTTCATTATACATCCTCCTTTGTACCATTTTATCACATTCTTAGGCTAATGTTGTTTAATATATTAGTAAATTTATTTATTTTTAATATATAAGCGAAAAATATTTGTATTTTAAGTTTTTACTTTATAAAATATAGGCAAGGAGGAGATTTTATGTCAGACAATAATGATAAAAAAAACTTATTAGCTATGATTTTAGCCCTTGTAGTTATGATAATTGTAGGGGCAATTATTTCTAAATTTATAAAATAAAAAAGACATTACTTAAAAAGTAACATCTTCTAAATCTTATTTAATATTTTTTTATAGACAAATAATAAAGCTATTGAAAAAACAAGTAATAAACTATAATTTTTAATTGCTGTTAATAAGTTTATATAATTTAGTATTACTAGTTCGCCACGAAAGTTAATAATAAAAACAGTTATTAAAGCAAGTACACTTGCTGTTGTAATTAAAACTCCGGCTACTATATTCACCTTGTATATTGATGCATAAAACACAGTAAGGCTAGCAAGTAAGAAGTTTATTGCAAAGAATTTAAAAAAACTTCCTAAAGCCATGTTTAAGTTAAAGGGTTCTCTTGCTAATAATCCAGCTATTGTTATTAAAACTGAAAATATAGTTGAAAGCAAGAGTATTAAAAATACTGTTGTTTTAAATATTTCCCTTCTTGAATAACCTACTAAGATTGGAGTTTGTATATTAATAATTGCAGATATGCCAATTGTTAATATTGCAAGTATTACACCTATTTTTAATAAGACCAATAATTTAAATACAAAATTATCATTAAAAATATCTGGAAGATTATTGTAATTCATTTTTGCTTCATCAAATATATTTAAAAATATAAATATTAAAACTCCTATTGTTAAAGGTGGTAATATACTTTTAAAAACATATTTTGATAATTTTTTATAATTGTTCATATTTCACCTCTGAAGTTTATATTATTTAGAACTTCTTAATTTCCTTAAATGGATAGAGCCTTAAAAATGCAATTCCAACTATTGAGTCTTTTTTTATTGGACCAAAGGCTCGACTGTCATTACTATGCTCCCTATTATCTCCTAATACAAAAACTTCATCCTTTCCTATTTCCCAATATTTTTCATTTGTAAAACCGGTTATTCCCTTAGTCATTGTATAGTTTTCTACAAGTTCATTTTCATTAACATAAACCCTATTATTTTTAATTTCTACTGTATCTCCTTCTACAGCTATAACTCTTTTAATAAAGTCCTTCTTTTCCTTGTAAGGACTATGGAACTGAATAATATCTCCATATTTTAAGTCATCTAGAAGAAATCCTATTCTATTTACTAGGATAAAGTCATTTGTTTTTAATGTTGGCTCCATACTAATACCATCGACTATTGTTGTTCCACCTATAAATTTCAAAATTAGAAATGCTATAATTGCCGCTAGTACAACTGTTGATATTATTTCCTTAAATACCTGTTTAAAACTTACACTCTTTGTTTCCATTTTTTCTCCTAATTTAAATAATAATTATTATATATAATACACTATTTCTATTTTTAATAATAATCTATTATAAATTTATTAGCAACTATTCCAATTAATAGTAAGGGTAGAGAAAAGATTAAATTATTTACTAGGCTATTAGTTTCTGGAATAAAGTTATAAAATACCAAGACAAATACAAATAAAGTTCCTATTGCTACTCCACCAAGTATATAGTTCTTTTTAAAGGAGTAGGTTATTAAACTTGCTAGTGAATATATTGTTAAAAATTGTAAAAAATAGTCTAGAAAATATTTATAAAACTCCATTTCACCGATTTTACTAAATAACATTCCGGTAACTTTTATATTAATTCCCAAAACTGCCAGTAGGCTTATAAATAAGCTATAAATTATTCCAAGTAAGACCATTATTTTCACATTATTTGTAAAAATGGACCTTCTTGTTTGTCCCGTTAATATTTGTAAGTCTATATTAATGGCAAAGTCTATGGCATATATTACTGTAAATATATTTACTAGGGATTTTATTATTTCATCCCATTCTAAAAAAGTACTTTTTATTCTTATAGAATCCCTTACTATATTTATTTTAGAAAGAGCAAGTAATATAAGTAAAACTAAAAGAAAGGATAAAAAGTCCCATAAATATTCCTTTTTTTTAGTTTTGAAAAACCTAACTGAATTATTCATTTTAATATCTCCTTAAAACTTCTTTATATCCTATTAGTGATACAAGGGAAAATACTAGGTAATAAATATATTCTTTAAAGGACATAGTAAATTCTTTTAATAATATATCTATTGAAATATCCAGATCTGTTAAACCTACGATATTTAATGATAAAAAGCCATAAATTAAAATTATAAATCCTAATACCATATTTTTCTTAAAGGAAATAGCAATAAAACTTGCAGTTAAGGTTAATAATAGCAATTGTAAAAAAGTTCCAATAAAACTATTAAAAAATATATTTAAATCCATGCTATGATAAATTAATTCTTCATCGCCTATTTTAAAACCAAAAGATGCTATAGTAGCTATTATTAGGCAACTAGTGAAAATCATTACTAGTATCATAATAATATTTACATTAAATATACTTTTCCTACTGTAACCTGCTAGTAAATGTAATTTTACCGATACTACATATTCTATTACCATTCCGACAGTTACAATTAAAGCAAACATTGTTATTAAGGGTAATGCCCCAGCAGCAAGAACTAATTTTACGACTTCCTTATTTAGTCCGATTTTAATATCTTCAACAAAAAATAAGATTAAACTCAATACTGTACTTAAAACTACAGATGCTATTAAAAAATTTATCAAGTTTTTAAAATATTCTTTAAGTTGTATTTTTAATAAACATTCCATGTGATACTCCTTAGTTAGTATGAACAATTAAATTCTGTAATGTTATATTTTCAATTGTTATATTACTTTCTTCTATTTTCTCTAATTCTTCTTTTGTAAAATTGTCATAAATATAATATTTTTCCATTCCACCAAATTTTTCTACATCTATTATATTTTTGTCCTTTAGTATTTCTAGCTTCTCCGGTGAGCCCATAAAGGATTTGGCATTTTTGTTAATATTTTCTACTGAGTCAAATATTTTCACTTCTTTATCGGCTAAAAATATTACATCTTCAAAGTAATTTGCTGCCTCATCTATTATGTGGGTGGAAATTATTATTATTCTTGGATTAAGTTCTAAGTCCTCCATTAAGACCTGATAAAAGGCATACCTTGTTTTTGCATCAAGTCCTGATGTTGGCTCATCAAATATTGTTATTTTACCTCTTGTTGTTAAGCCAATTACTAAATTCACCAGGTTCTTTTCACCTTTTGAAAGCTTTTTGTATTTAGATTTTAAATTTATATTAAATTTTTCTACAAGGTAGGTATTAAATTCCCAATCCCAATTTTTATACAACTGTGAAAGGATTTTAAAAAGTTTTTTAATCCTATATTCTGTATAAAAGGCTTCTCCAAACATATCTTCTGAAATATAGACTATGTCTTCAACTACTGACTGGTTTTCCAATACAGTCTGACCATTAAATTTAATTTCACCTGTATAGCCTATTTTCAAGTTGGATATAGATTGTAGTAAGGTTGTTTTTCCTACTCCATTATTTCCTATTAAGCCGTATACTTTACTGTCTTCCATTTTTAAATTTATATTTTTAAGAATCTCTTTTTGTCCGTATTTTTTTCCATAATCTATTATTTCTAACATTATTCATCAACCTCCATTTGTCTTATTAATTCAATTAACTTGTTTTTATCTATATCCAGTCTTTTAGCCTCCCTTATTAATTCCGGTACTAAATTGTCTAAAAATTCCTTTTGTCTTTTTTCTATTATTATTTCTCTTGCTTTTTCTGTTACAAACATTCCTAAACCCCTTTTTTTATACAATACTCCTTCATCTGCCAGTATTGTTAAACCCTTTCTTGCTGTTGCAGGGTTAATATTATACATTTTTGAGAATTCATTTGTTGATGGAGCCTGATCTTCTGTTTTTAAATTTCCCGATATTATTTCATTTTCTACCATATCTACTATTTGTAAAAATATAGGTCTGTCAGAAGTCATATCCATAAAACCACCTCCTCTTAGTTGGTTAGTTAGTTGAGTAACTAAGTACATAATACATGAAGTGCTTTTTTATGTCAATAGTTTTTTGATTTTTATTTGAAATAAAAAAAATCTCCCATATTTTTATATGAGAGATTTGTAAATCTTTTATTAACTTATCTTACACAATTCCTACCTTGTCCACTTGAAGTATTGCCACAGGAACCATCTTGTAGTCTTTGTCCCTTGCCTCCTCCATTATTTCCAAGATATCTAAAATAGTTGTTGTTTTGCCTATTATTTCTTTCTTAAACTATAAAATCTAATTAAATTAGTATCTATATATTCTTCTGCATAAACAATCGGATTTCTTTCTTCATCAAAGTTTATACAATTAAGCTGTAAAAATGATTTAACATTTTCAGGAAAATATTCGGATAATATTTCTGTTTCATCTCTAGTTGTTGTTATAATTTCCACCTGATCACCGATTATTTCTTTACTGAGTTTACTTTTAAAAAAATCAAATAATGAATCTTCATAGTCTTTAATATATGCTAAATCTTTTTCATTGTTTAGCAATTTCAATGGAAAATAATCTATACAAAATACACAGGGTTTATCGTCTGCAAAAAAGATTTTTTTTGTTAGAACAATTTTTTCATCTTCTTTTACTTCTAATTTTTTATAAATATTTTTATCTACTTTTTCTACTATTTCAGGTTCTCCTATATGTTCTACTTTAGATTTATATCCAAATTCTTTTATCATATCAACATAAAGGGCAACCGGTGAAAATTGTGTATTTAATGGTAGGGATTTTTCATTTAAAAATGTACCTTTGCCATGTTTTCTTACAATTATTCCTTCATTTTCCAATTCACCTAGTACTGTTCGTACTGTAGTTCTGCTTACCTTATACATATTGGATAAATTATCTTCAGATGGAAGTTTATCTTCTCCCCTCTCCCTCATATTTTCAATATATTTTAAAAGTTCGATTTTTAATTGTTCACTTAATTTAATTCTGTTATTAATAAACACAAATAGCTCTCCTTTCTATAGCATATATTTAAGTATATCATTATAAAAATACTGTTGCATATTTTCATAATTAATGTTATTATTTTTATAAGGTAATACGTCTTACGTAATATCTTAATATAATAATTTTAGGGGGATTTTATGTTTACTAATGAACAACACAAAGAATTTTTAAAGAGAGCTATTGAGATTTCAAAAAATTCAAGAGCTAACAACAATACTCCATTTGGAGCTTTACTAGTAGATAAAGACGGAAATATTTTAATGGAGCAAGAAAATATTGAACTTACAGAAAATATTTGTACCGGACATGCTGAATGTACATTAGTTCAAAGGGCATCTCAAAAATATTCTAAAGATTTTTTATGGGACTGTACTTTATATACAACTGCTGAGCCATGTGCTATGTGTTCAGGCGCAATATATTGGGGTAATATAGGAACTGTTGTTTATGCAATGGAAGAAAAAAGATTGTTGGAATTAACAGGTAGTAACGACATTAACCCTACTTTTGATTTACCATGTAGAGATGTTTTTGCAAAGGGTCAAAAGGATATTAAGGTTATAGGACCTTTCCCGGAATTAGAAGTAGAAGCAGCTGAAGTACATAAAGGTTTTTGGGATTAAAAAGGTATAACTATGGAAAAAACTAAAGGTATTGATATTAATGCTAAGGTATCTTTAAGTAAAAATATTATTATGGGGTTACAACATGTTCTAACTATGTTTCCGGGTACTATAGCAGTACCTTTAATATTGGGAAACGCTTTACAGTTAGACTCAACAATGATTACTATTTTAATAGCCTCAAATTTATTTACAAGTGCTTTAGCAATTTTTATACAGGTTATTGGTGTTGGAAAACACATTGGATCTAAATTACCTATTGTTTTAGGTTCAGCTTTTGCTCCCTTAGCTCCTATGATAGCTATAGGTAGTGAATACAATTTCCCAACAATATTTGGAGCGGTTATTGGATCCGGTGTATTACTGTTTTTAAGTACATTTTTTTTAGAAAGATTAATTAAATTTTTTCCACCTGTAGTTGTTGGTTCTTTCGTAACAGTTATCGGTATAACTTTAGCACCTACAGCTTTTACTGACCTGGCAGGTGGTGGTGCTCATATTGAAGGTTTTGGAAGTATTAAAAATCTAATTTTAGGGATGATTGTACTTTTAATTATCATTTTACTTAGTTACTTTGGAAGTGAACTAATTAAAAATTTATCTATTTTAATAAGTATTGTAGCCGGAACTATAATATCTATTCCTCTTGGACTTCTGGATTTAAGCTCAGTAGGCGAAGCAAAATTATTTGAGTTAATTGTTCCTTTTAAACTGGGTTTTCCGGAATTTAGAATAGGCGCCATATTTATAATGACATTGTTTTGTTTTATAAATATGATTCAATGTTTTGGGGCATATGCTTTTCATGATGAAGTAACAAAATATAAAACTACAGATAAACAGAAAATTGATGGTATTAGAGGCCAAGCTTTTAGCCAAATTATTTCCGGGGGTTTTAACTCCTTTCCTTCTTCTATGTTTAATGAAAATATTGGAATTATTAAGCTATCAGGTATTGGTGCAAGATCAACTGTAATTACCAGTGGAATTATACTTTTAGGTATAAGTTTATCACCTAAACTATGTGCCTTAATAACATGTATACCAAAACCTGTTATTGGTGGAGCTACTCTTGGACTTTTTGGTACAATTACTGCAGCAGGGATATCTATTTTGTCATCAGTAGACTTTAATGATAATGCTAACTCCATTATAGTTGGTACAAGTATTGCTTTAGGTGTTGGTGCAAATTTTGCATCTGAAGCTTTGGAAAAATTACCTTCTGTACTTTCCATGTTGTTTAGTAACGGATTATTTGTCGTAGCCTTTTCTTCAGTAATATTAAATTTAATCTTTAATTTTAGAAAGTACTATCCAAAAAAATAATATTTAATAGTAAAAAAGATACTGGAAAATCCAGTATCTTTTTAAGTTTTATTAACTTATCTTCTACAATTCCTACCTTGTCCACTTGGAGTGTTTCCACAAGAACCATCTTGTAGTCTTTGTCCGTTGCCTCCTCCATTATTACCATGGTGTCCATAATAGTTGTTGTTTTGGCTATTATTTCTTGGTCTAGTGTTTTGATTATTGTTTTCTTGTTGTGTATTATTATTTACATTACCTTGTTGTGCATTGTTTTGATTAGCAGTGTTACCGGTAGTTACGTTAGCATTTTGAGCGTTAACATTTGTATTTTGTTTTTGTTCTGTTCCATTATTTACAGGATTATTTTTATTTCTTCCAGAATTATTATTTTCAACTCTTCCTGTACCATCTTGTAATCTTTGTCCGGTTCCTAAACCGTTACCTCTACCTTTTTTGTTTAACATGCCAATTCCTAAACCATAGTTTCCACATAGTTTTCTATAACCTAAATTTTCACCATCACAAAGATCTTTATTGCTTTCCATATTTGCAATTATTCTGTCAGCTTCTTCTCTATCTAAATAGCCATTGTCTACTTTTTCATTTATAAAGTTCTTCTTTATTGTAAACATTTCTTCTTTATATTCTTCCAATACACCAAAATCTTCAGCTATTTGTCCGTAGGTTTTTCCGGTATTGTTTCTTATTTCTATTATTTCCTCTAGTGGTTTATTAGTAATATTTGAAAGAATGTCCGGATGGGAAACCCTGTTATTTTCTACTGCTAAGGCAGTTGTTCCAACTCCTAGTGCCATTACTAAAGCCAATATTACTATTAATTTTTTACTTATTTTCTTCATTTTATTCCCCCTTATGTCTTTGTTTAAATACATTATATAAAGACATAATGTCATTTATGTGTCATTTTAATATTTTTTCGTAATTAAATATAAAACAAGTTCCTTTTTTATATCGGGACTTTACTGTTAGTTGACCTGAATGTTTTTCTGCTATTTCCCTTGCTATGGAAAGTCCTAAGCCTGTTCCCTTAGAATTTTTTTCAGAATTATCTTTATAGAATCTATTAAAAACAAGCTCTAAATCCCTCTCTTTTATTCCTATACCATTATCACAAATTGAAATACTGTTTTTTTCACCTATTACTTTTATTTCAGCATTTTCTTCAGAAAATTTTATTGCATTATCTATTAATATTAAAAACATCTGTCTCAGTCTACCATAGTCACCCCTTATTAAAACGTTAGGAATATTTTCTTTAATTATTGTTATATTTTTTCCCAATGCTAATTTCCTACTACTTCTTATAATATCGTCAATTAAATCCGTTAGGGATATTTCCGATATTTCTATTGAAAAATCAGGTGATTCTAATTTTGTTAGATCAAGTAAATCTCCAACTAGTCTTTGGAGGGAATTTACCTCTCCCAATACCTGTGAATTATATTCTTGTAGTTCTTCTACTGTTGGGTTTTCTTTTATATTAAAGTTTTCCAAGGTACTTTTCATTACAGTTATTGGAGTTTTTAATTCATGGGCAATTTGTGCTAAAAAATTTTTCCTATCATTTTCTAATTTTATAATATCCTCTGCTTCTTTTAAAAGAATTGGTCCGGTAAAAACCTTTGAAAGATATATTGATAGGAGTATTGCTATTAGAAGCCCAATTCCTATTGACATAACCAGGGCTTTTACTCCCTGCTCCACTGCATCTTCTATTCCTGTTACCGGAGAATGAAGAAGTACTACTTGCTTGTTGTCACCATTGTCCGATACTATTGGAACACCAACGGTAATTGTTTGTTCCCCTAAAATATCTGAAAAAACTTCACTTACCTCTACTTGACCTGATAATGCCTGTTTAATTATTTTTTCTGCATTTTCCGGTAAATTTATTTCTGTGTCGTATATATCATCTTCCGGTAAATTATCCTCTTCATTATTTTGCATATTTCTTTTATACATTCTCCCCATACCTGTGCCGTTACCATTTTCATGGGAATGCATATTATTATGCATTTGTGAGTGGGATGTTATTACATTTAAATTTTCATCTACTAACCAAGCATCTGCACCGGCAATTGAGTTAATGGATTTTAAATACATGCCATAACCACCCATTTGCCCTTTTCCTAAGTCTAAGGTGCTAATATTTTCAGCTATTGTTTCAGCTCTTTCTATTAATAAATTTTCTTGTAATTCTATTGTCTGTTTTTTAGATATTCCAAAGAAAATAAATCCAATTATTAATGAAAATATAACCAGTACTATACCAAAATATAAACTAAGTCTTTTTGCTGATACATTATTTTTCTTTTTTCTCTTCAAATTTGTATCCTACTCCTCTTATTGTTTCAATGTCCCAACTTGGATGGTCATATTTGTTTAACTTTGCCCTTAGTCTTTTTATATGACTGTCTATAGTTCTAGTGTCACCATAATAATCATAGCCCCAAAGGGAGTCTAAAAGATTATTTCTACTAAAAACCTTGTTTTTATTACTTGCTAATGTCCAAAGAATTTCCGTTTCCTTTTTTGTTAAAGGAATAACTTCTCCATTTAATTTTACTATATAGGTGTCTAAATCCATATATAGATTATCATACTCCAATATTTGACTTTTATCTTCTTCAAAGGAAATCCTTCTAATTATGGCTTTTATTCTGGCAAGTATTTCCTCTAGTGAAAAAGGCTTTACTATATAGTCATCGGCTCCTATTTCCAGACCCATTATTCTTTCAAAATCCTCTCCTCTTGCTGTTACCATTATTACCGGAACCATAGAGGTTTTTCTAATTTCCCTACAAACCTCAAATCCATCTTTTTTTGGCATCATTATATCCAACAATATCAGGTCCGGGTTTTCTTCTTCAAATACCTTTAGTGTTTCTTCTCCATCATAGGTAGATATAGTTTCAAAGCCGGATTTTTCTAAATAACTTGCTAAGTTTTCATTTATTTTTTTATTATCATCTGCAATTAAAATTTTCATTACAATCTCCTCTAAAATTCTACTACATTATATATACCTATTTTATATGTCTTTTAAATGTTTTATTTATTATAAATTTATTTTTGTTTAGCGACTAAACAATATTGACTTATTGGTTAAAAAAGACTATACTCTTCTAGTGGGGAGGAATATTTATGTTGTGTGAAGTTATAAGTAAATACTTTAATAATTTAGATTCTTATTTAAATGATGAAAAATCACCAAGAGATTATGGTTCAGGGCAACTATTATACCAATCTGAGATTAACTTCATAAATGCAATATATAATAATCCTGAATCAAATGCAATGGAGTTATCAAAAAAGTTAAATATAACTAGAGGTGCTGTTACACAATATGGTAACAAATTAGAGGAAAAAGGTATTGTTACAAGATATTTAAAAGAAGGAAATAAGAAAGAAAAATATTATAAATTAACTGAACTAGGTTATAAAATAGTTTCAGGGTTTATTCAATACCATAAAGATGCTAATAAGGAAATTTGTAATTATCTTTCTAGTTTAACACCGGAAGAAATATCTACAATTACAGAATTTTTAGACAGAATATCCGATTTACCTGTTACGAAATGTAATTTCGATTCCGGTAAATGTTATTTTGATAATGAATTACTAAAGGGGGTAATTTAATGTTAGAACTTAGAAACATTGGTTATAATGCCATTGATGAAGATGGTTCTATTAAGGAAATATTAAAAAATGTTAATTTAACTGTAGACACTGACAGTTTTGTTGTTATAACAGGTCCAAATGGTAGTGGAAAATCTACTTTAGCTAAAATTATTATGGGTTTAGAAAAACCTACTACCGGACAAATTTTTCTTGATGGTAAGGATGTAACCAATTTAAATATAACCGATAGAGCAAACACAGGTATTGGCTTTGCTTTTCAACAACCTGTTAGATTTAAGGGGCTAACTGTAAGGGATCTTTTAAGATTTGCTGCCGGTAAAAACCTAAGTACACATGAAGCTTGTGATTATTTGTCTCAAGTAGGCCTATGTGCAATTAATTATGTAAACCGAGAATTAAATGATAGTCTTTCCGGTGGAGAAATGAAAAGAATTGAAATTGCTATGTTAATGGCAAGACAAGTTAAACTTTCAATTTTCGATGAACCGGAAGCGGGTATAGATTTATGGAGCTTTAATAATTTAATAGAAGTTTTTAAAAAGTTAAAAGAAACTACTAAGGGTTCTATTATGATTATTTCCCATCAAGAAAGAATTCTTGATATTGCTGATAAAGTTGTTGTTCTTGCAAATGGAACAATTACTGCTGAAGGTAAAAAGGATGAAATTTTACCTAGTTTATTAAGTACACAAGATATTTGTGAATTATATGTAAAGGGGGTTTAATATGAACGAAGTTAGAGAACGTATTTTAAATACTGTTGCGGACATGTCCGGCGAACCTACCGGTGCATATAATATAAGAGTAAATGGTAAAAGTGAAGGTAGGGCCAGTACTAAAAATATTCAAATAGAAGGCAGAGAAGATGGAAAAGGCATTAATATTTATGTAAAACCGGGAACTAAAAATGAATTTGCCCATATTCCTGTTGTTATTGACAATAGTGGAGTAGTTGATATGGTTTACAACGACTTCTACATTGGCGATAATTGTGATATACAAATTATTGCCGGTTGTGGTATTCATAACGACGGTACCCATTTAACACAACATGACGGTATTCATACTTTTCATATAGGTAAGAATTCTAAGGTTAAATATGTGGAAAAACACTATGGCGAAGGTGGTGGCAGTGGTGAAAATGTTCTAAACCCTGTTACTATTATCCATCTAGATGAAGGCAGTAATTTAGAAATGGAATCCGTTCAAATTGAAGGAGTTAATTCTACTAAAAGAGTTACTGAGGCTACTATTGCAGACGATGCTTCTTTAACAATAAAAGAAATAATTATGACTAGTGGAACTCAATCAGCTATTACGGATTTTAAAGTTGACTTAAATGGCGAAAATTCAAGTGCAGCACTTTCTTCCCGTTCTGTAGCAAAGGATAATTCAAAACAGTATTTCTACTCTGTAATTAATGGAAATAACTCATGTACAGGACATTCTGAATGTGATGCTATAATTATGGACAATGCCATGGTTAAGGCTGTTCCAGATGTTACTGCAAACCATGTTGACGCTTCCCTTATTCATGAAGCTGCAATAGGTAAAATAGCCGGTGCACAAATAAATAAACTGTTAACTCTTGGAATGACTGAAGAAGAAGCTGAACAAGAAATAGTAAATGGTTTCTTAAGATAAGAGAAAAGTAAAAAAATTAAACGAACCCCAAAATCCAAATAAGGATTTTGGGGTTTTTAAATTTCAAAATAGGTATAATATCCACCTTACATATTGGTTAATAGATTTCGTACTTAGCAGATAGATTTAGACTTCCTTACCCTAGTCAAAATCTTTGATTTTGTTACAGGTCTCATGCAACTTGTTGTCAAATTTCATATTTGTTTACAACAATCTGCTGACCTACCTACAATTTGTTTCACAAATTGGCTTACTTTATTTTCGTCATTAGCAGGCTACGTTTGCCAAATCATAGATTTGGACTTCCCTGCATATTGAAGCCCTAGTCAAAATCTTTGATTTTGTTACAGGTCTCATGTCAGATTTCTACAATAGTAGTTTGCTACGATTGGTTTGAAATTACGACTGAAGCCCTAGTTAAAAGCTTTGATTTTGCTACAGGTCTCATGCAACTTGTTGTCAAATTTTATATTTGTTTACAACAATCTGCTGACCTACCTACAATTTGTTTCACAAATTGGGTTAGGTCATTAATACCCAATCATCATATCGGCTATTACCCTGGTTTTTTCTATATTATTTTCTTTAAGCTTATCTTTTACACTTTGAACCATTCCTGTTGTTCCAGAAATGTAATAATAAGGTTCGTTTCCATATTTTTCTATTATTTTATCTATTTCTTCGTTTGTTTCCACTCGATTTTTAGTTGTATGTAGAACAAGTCTATTATTCTTTTCGGAAATTTCTTCAAGGTCATCTAGGTACATATAGTAATTCTTTGAAGAATATACCAACTCCATCATACAGCCTATTTCATCTTCTAGGGATTTTAGTAATCCCCTAACAGGTGTTATACCAATTCCACCGGCTACTAAAACCATTGGACACATTTCTTCCTTTTTAACAAACATCCCCATAGGTCCTTCAATTGCTATAATATCTCCTGGTTTTTTTGACAGTAATTCCCTTTTAAAATCACTAATATTTTCCCCTGTTCTTGTTCCTAGCATTATGAAACCCTCTTCCGGTGCTGAGGCTATGGACAAGGTTCTTTTATCATTTTCATTTATTTTACTTTCCGGCATTTTTACAATAACAAATTGTCCGGCTTTCCAGCTAAATTCATCTAAAGGTTTTAATTTTATTGAATAGTAATCTTCTTCTGTATTTTCTATTGAAATAATTTCAGCTTTAATTCTTCTCATAATTCCCCCCTTGTTTATAATTTTACTAGTAATTATATCATAATTTAATTTACTAATTAGTATAATTTTATATTTTTATTATATAATATATTCCATTACAGCAATAAAACCAACTCTATTAATTATAGAATTCCTTTATTTTTAGCCATTCTACAAATCATAGGTAGGTTTTTGTAATACACAAGTATATGATGTTAATAAAAAGAGATGAATATGACAATCGAAAAAAATATAATGAATAAACGAAAGGATTTAGGACTTACACAAAAAACATTAGCTGAAAATTTAAATGTCTCTGACAAGACAATTTCCAGTTGGGAAAATGAAAGGACCTACCCTGATATTGAAATGTTAATACAACTAAGGGATTTTTTAAATCTTTCCTTAGACGAGCTTATAAAGGAGGATATTAAAATGGTTAAAAATATTGACGAAAATGTTAAAGATGGAAAAAAGTGGAAAAAATGAAATAAGCTTATTATAATAGCTTTTGTACTTTTAATTGTACTTCTATTTATTACTAGTCAGGTTAAGTTTGTTTAATTTATCAATATAATGAAAATCTTAATTACAAAAGGATATAGTAAACTATTTAAGTTTAACCATATCCTTTTTCTTGTAATTATTATTAATCTAACTCCAAAGCTCCTGTATATAGTTGATAATATGTTCCATGTTCTTTTATTAAGTCCTCATGGTCCCCTCTTTCAATTATTTTTCCATTTTCAAGTACCATAATTGCATTGGAATTTCTAATTGTTGAAAGTCTGTGGGCTATTACAAATACAGTTCTACCTATCATAAGGCTGTCCATTCCCTTTTGAACTATTGCTTCTGTTCTAGTGTCTATACTGGATGTTGCTTCATCTAGTATTAAAACCGGTGGGTCTGCTACTGCTGCTCTTGCTATTGACAGTAGTTGTCTTTGTCCTTGGGATAGTTCCTCTCCATTGTCTGTAAGCATGGTGTTGTACCCGTCAGGTAAAAGATTAATAAAGAAATCTGCATTAGCAAGTTTTGCTGCCATTTTAACTTCTTCATCTGTTGCATCTAATCTACCGTAACGAATATTTTCCATTATTGTTCCTGTAAAAAGATTAGTATCTTGTAGTACCATTCCAAGTGAACGTCTTAAATCATCTTTCTTTATTCTTTTAATGTCTATTCCATCATAAAGAATTTGTCCCTTTTGAATGTCATAAAATCTATTTATTAAATTTGTTATTGTGGTTTTTCCTGCTCCTGTTGAACCTACAAAGGCAATTTTCTGTCCCGGTTTTGCAAAAAGGTTTATATCATGAAGGATGGTTTTTTTACCATCATAACTAAAGGTTACGTCTTTAAATCTTACATCACCTTTTAATTCTACATATTTATAGCCATCTTCTACTGGAACTTTCCAAGCCCATGTTCTTGTTTTACAATCGGTTTCTGTACATTCTCCGTCTTTAAATTCTGCATTAACCAGTGTTACATTACCTTCATCAACTTCCGGTTCTATGTCTATAACATTGAAAATTCTCTCTGCTCCTGCTAATGCCATTATTATAAAGTTGGCCTGGTTTGATATTCTTCCAAATGGCATGGCAAAACTTCTTGTTAGTTGTAAGAATGATGCAATTGTTCCAACTGTTATTGCACTAAAGCCTGTTACTATTAAAACAGAGCCGACAAAGGCAGTTAAAACATACTGGATAAAACCAATATTATTTACTACTGGCATCATTATATTGGCAAATCTATTGGCATTTGTAGCACTGTGGCAAAGTCTGTCATTTAATTTTTCAAAATCCTCTACTGTGCTATTTTCATGGTTAAAAACCTTTATAACTTTTTGACCATTAATCATTTCCTCTATAAAACCATTTACATTTGCAATGTCCGTTTGTTGTCTAACAAAATATTTTCCACTTCTTGATGTTATTGTTTTTGCTGCAATCATCATTATTATTACCATAACAACTGCTAAAATAGAAAGTGGTATGTTTATTATAACCATTGCTATAAATACAGTTACTATTGTTATTAAAGACGAGAAGGTATCTGGTATACTTTGGGTAATCATCTGTCTTAAAGCATCAACATCATTTGTATAAAGTGACATTAAATCCCCATGGCTATTTTTATCAAAAAATTCTATTGGTAAACTTTGCATATGTTTGAAAAGGTCATCTCTAATTCTTTTTAAGACCCCTTGGCCAATATTTACCATTAATCTACTGTAGATATAATTTGCTATTACTCCTGTATAATACAAGGCTCCCATTAAAATAATTGTTCTTATTAAATGTGAAAGGTCAGGATTTTGACTTCCAATTAAAGGAGTTATTACATTATCTATAAGATACATTACAAACAAAGGTCCTACTAGATAGGAAATTGAACTAATAAATATTGTAATTGCTACAACTACAGATTGTATTTTATATGTTCCAAATACATACTTTAATAATCTTTTTGCAGTTTTTCCTCTACTACTGTTCATCAAATAATCCTCCTTTCTGTTGAGAGTTATATATTTCTTGGTATATTTTATTGGTTTTCATTAGCTCTTCTGGTGAGCCAATAGCCACAATTTTCCCTCGGTCTAAAATAATAATTTTATCTGAATCTTCAATAGAATGAATTCTTTGAGCTATTATTATTTTAGTAACATTAGGAATTTCCTCCCTAAAGGCTTTTCTAATCGATGCATCGGTTTTAGTATCGACAGCTGAAGTAGAATCATCTAGAATTAAGATTTTAGGATTTTTTAACAAGGCCCTTGCTATACAAACCCTTTGTCTTTGTCCTCCAGAAAGATTTGTTCCTCCCTGGTCTAATATAGTACTATAACCATCTGGTAGACTCATAATAAAATCATGGGCTTGAGCTAATTTACATGCATGAATTATTTCATCATCACTAGCATCTTTATTTCCCCATTTTAAATTTTCTTTAATAGTTCCAGAGAAAAGTACATTTTTTTGTAATACCATGGCTACAGAATCCCTTAAAACAGTTAAATCATAGTCCTTAACATTTTTACCGGCTATTTTAACCTGTCCTAATGTTACATCGTATAATCTTGGAATTAATTGAACTAAGGTAGATTTACCAGTACCTGTTCCACCAATTATTCCTACTGTTTCCCCTGATTCTATTTTAAAGTCTATATCCCTTAAGGCTAGTTTATTTATATCATCAACATAGCTAAATCCAACATTTTCAAATACTATTTCCCCATTTTCCACTTCTTCTATTGGATTTTCTCCATTAACTAGATTTGGGTTAGTATTTAATACTTCCGATATTCTTTCCATAGATGTTCTTGCAATAATTATCATTACAAATAACATTGAAAACATTACTAGACTATTTAATATTTGCCAAGCATAGGTTATTAAACTCATAAGTTGACCTGTTGTCATAGTTTCTGAAATTATTTGTGTTGAGCCAATCCATGAAATAAAAATTATTGCTGTAAATATTGAAAACTGTATAACCGGATTGTTGAAAACAACTATTTTTTCTGCCTTTTTAAATAGGTTGAAAATTAAAAGTGACATTTTGTCAAATTTTTTAATTTCCTCATCTTCTCTTACATAGGATTTTACAACTCTTATTCCTGAAACATTTTCTTGTACAACCTTGTTTAAGTTATCATACTCATCAAAGACTTTTTCAAAAATTGGATGGGCTTTTAATATTATAAGAAATAATATTACTCCTAAAAATGGAATAATAATTAAAAATATCATTGCAACTTTAAAATTAATTCTTAGTGCCATAACTAAGGCAAATATTAACATCAACGGTGACCTAACTACTGTTCTAACTAACATCTGATAGGCATTTTGTATATTTGTAACATCTGTTGTTAATCTTGTTACTAATCCTGATGTTGAAAATTCATCAATGTTTTGAAAAGAAAATGTTTGAATTTTTTTAAATATATCAAGTCTTAAGTTTTTTGCAAATCCAGCTGATGAACTAGCGGCAAATCTACCTGCTAAAACTCCTGATATTAAAGACAAAATTGCCATTATTATTAGAATTATTCCTATTTTTGTTATATATTCCATGTCCTGTTTTGCCAGGCCCTTGTCTATTATCCATGCCATCATAAAAGGCATTAAAACTTCTAATATAACTTCAAAGGAAACAAATAACGGCGCTAAAAAACTATCTTTTTTATATTCCCTTACGGATTTTAAAATATTTTTTAACATATGCACCCCCTAAATATTCTCTTCTATATTACTCATTATTTTATCTAATACTTTTGAAAGTATTTCCAAATCCCCTTTACTAATTCCATTTGTTAGTATTTTCTCGTAATTATTAATTTCAACAGATATTTTCTTCTGTAAGTCTATCCCCTTTTTTGTTAATTTTATTTTTTTTACTCTAGCATCTTCTTTAGAAATTGTCCTGGTAATAAGTTCTTTTCCCTCTATTAATTGAATTATTCCAGTTACTGTTGAACGTCTTAAATTAAATTCTTCCTCTATTTCTTTTTGATAAATCTCATAGTTTTTACCTTTTCTGACAATAAAATTTAAAATTCTAGCTTGTGTACCAGTTACACCGTATTTTTCTGCCATTTGGTCAAAACCCCACTTAATTTTTTTTGACGCTATATTAATTTTTTTCCCACAATATATTTTATTCATAATTTCACCTTTTCTAGTTAGCTCCCTAACATATTATATGATTTTTCTTTTTTTTGTCAATATATATCTTTTATTTCTAAATAGGTTATAATTAATGAAGTAATGGAGTTGGATATATGATTTATTTTATTATTAATCCCAATGCTAGTTCAGGACTAGGTGAGAAAACTTGGGAAGAATTAAAAAAAATTTTAGATAATAGAAAAATAGAATATGATTTTGCCTTAACTACTAGGGAAAAAAGAGCAGATTTTATTGCTGATGAAATTTCTAAGAATTTAGTGAAACCAATAACCATTGGTATTATTGGTGGAGATGGTACTATAAATGAAGTAATTAACGGTTTGAAAAACTTTGATTTAGTTACCTTAGGAGTTATTCCCATAGGTTCTGGTAATGATTTTGTAAGGTCCTATGGTTATAAAACAAGTTTGCAAAATTACTTGGAAATAATTTTGTCTCCTAAAAAAATCCTTAATTATAATATTGGGAAAACTAAAAATAGTTTTTCTGAAAGAAAATTTATTGTATCTTCCGGAATTGGATTTGATGCCCAAATAACCTACACTGTTAATAATTCAAAATTTAGGAAAATATTTAAAAATACACCTATTAGTAAATTAGTCTATATCTTTAGTACTTTAAAGGTAATTTTTCAGTTTAAGCCAGTAGCTTTTACAGTTATAGAGGAAGGAAAAACAAATATTTTCAATTCTCCCTTTTTTTCTGTAATTATGAATACACCATATGAAGGTAAGGGAGTAAAGTTCTGTCCTGATGCAAAAGGTTACGATGATATTTTTGATTTTTGTATAATAAATACTAGAAATAAATTTAAATTGGCATTTTTAACCCTTAGAGCATTTTCAGGCAAGCATGTTAAAAGTAAGGATGTTTATATTTCAAAGGGAAAATATTTTAAAATTGAAACTTCTAAAGAGCTTCACTGTCATACAGATGGAGAACAAGTTGGAAAAAGTAATTGGGCAGAATTTATCTTATTAAAAGAAAAAATAAAAATTATAGTGAAATAGAATACTATTTGAAAATAAAGACTAGCTATTATTTGTTAACAAATAATAGCTAGTCTTTATTTTATATAATTGATTTTTAGATAAATATAATATAGAATATATTTATCATATAATATATGTTATACTATATATTGATTTATTTTTATATTATATATCAATTTAAATTTTATTATTTGAAAGGAAGATTCACAATGAAAAGTATAAGTTTAAGAAGATTTTTATTTGTATTGTTTGTTGGAATATTAACTACATTCTTTTTATTTAATATTTCATCTGCAAACAGTAAACCTCCAGCTCCTAAGTTGGAAATAACTGATGACTCGACTGATGAAACTAAATCGGTTATAACAGTAACACCAAATAACCCTGATGAAATAAGTGGAGTAAATATGAAAGTAGACAACAGCTCTAAAAAATATAAATTAGAGGCTAAAGATGGAGGGAATTATTATACTGCTACTATTCCTAAAAAAGACGTTGAACAATTAGTTGAAGTTGCAGAAGTCTATAAAGGGGGAAAGTTTTCAGAGATTGCAAAAGGGAAAATCCCTGTACTAAAAACCATTGCTCCAAAATTGGAAATAAAAACAGATGCTGCACAAGATACTCGTGTAATAGTAAAGGTGACTCCTAAAAATCCAGATAAAGTTAAGAAAATAATTCTTGAAATAGATGGTAAAGAAGTTCAATTAACACAACAATCCGGTGGAGCTTACTATACTGTTTCTGTAGACAGAATAGATAAAGACCAAAAAGTAGAAGTTTCTGTTCAAGAAGAAGGAATGGCTCTTTCTGATATAGTTAAAGGAATTATACCTTATATTGGTCCAACACCAGCTCCTAAAGTTGTTATTAGCACTGATCCTTCAGATTCCAGTAAGGCAATTATAAAGGTTTATCCTAGTAATATAGGAAATACAGTATATATTGCTGCCAAAATAGATAATGTTTCAGTTAAATTAAACCCTGTTAATAGTGAATATTATCAAGCAATTGTTGACAAAAAAGATGTTGAACAAAGGCTTGAGGTCTCTGCTAAAGAAAAGGACTTAAATATCTCAGCTATTGTAAAAGAAACCATACCGGTATTAGAAAATATTACAACTCCTGATGATAGTAAACCTGATAATACTAGTCCTGATAACTCTAGACCTGATGTGGATAAACCTGATAAACCTTCTAATAAAGATAATATTTTAGAACTATCTGGTAAAGATAGATTTGACACTTCCTTAAAAGTATCTAGGGAATATAAATCAGCAGATACTGTTATATTAGCAAACGGTTATAAAGATACGGATATTTTAACTGCAACGGTTCTTGGTGCTAAAATCGATGCACCTGTTATTTTAATAAATGGCAACAGTGTTTCTGCAGAAGTATTTACAGAAATTGATCGTTTAGGTGCTAAAGACATTATTTTATCTGGTGGATATTCATCCATATCTAAAGCGGTAGAAAATTCTTTAAGTGAATATGATAAAGATAATGTTGAAAGACTATCTGGTTCCAATAGATTTGAAACCGCTGTTGAAGTAGCTAAAAAAATAAGAGCCATAACAGGAGAAAATGAAAATTCTGTTTTAGTAGATGGAACTAATTTCCCAGATGCTGTTTCAGTAGTAAGTTTAGCAGTATCTGAAAATGCCCCTATTTTATTAACATCTCCAAGCTCACTTCCTAATGTAACAATTAAAGCTATATCCGATTTTAACTTATCCAATATTTTTATTGGTGGCGGAAGTAACTCTGTATCAAAAGATATTGAAATATCTTTAAGCAATAAGTATAAGGTTGAAAGAATCTATGGTTCTGATAGATATGAAACATCTCTTGCTGTTGCTAAAAGAGTGTATCCAGAAGCTAGTAGAATTGTTATAGCCAGTGGCGAGCAATATGCAGATGCTTTAGTAGCTGTTCCATATGCTACTAAAAATGACATTCCTACTATAATGGTAGCTAAAAATTCAATGAAACCATCTGTTGAAAATTTTATTAAAGGTCAAGTAACAGACATAACTATTGTTGGAGGAAGTAACTCAATAACACAAACCGTTAGAGATCGATTAAAAAATTTAATAAAATAACAACTAAAAAACTTATTATATTGTAATATTAAAAAATATAATGGGTATACTATATAATGTAGAATTAGCGTTCTGCCTTTGTTATATTTATAAATACGACTGTGTTTTATAAAAACATTTTAATATTATATGATTAATCAATAAAAATCCTGATAAATCAGGATTTTTATTGATTTTTTATTGTCTTAAGCTCCTTAACTGTTTCATCTACATTTTCCCCATGCCATGTTGTTCCTTTAAAAAAGCTTTCTATTGATAGACTTCCACTTGTTCTTAAACTACTTAATCCCTTTACTTGTGCCGTTAACTTTATTACACTATTCCTAGTATAAATATCTATATCATAGTTAAACTGGCCTTCTGTAACATCTACCTTCTCTATTTCATCTTTAGGTATTGCCAAACTTATTTTTTCTTTCTTTAAATTCGTTTTAAAACCTAACATTCCCTTTAAAACTTTTAATAAAATTATTTCATTTTCACATATTTGTAATATATAAAAATCCCCAGAGAAAAAATCCTCTATTTTCCCAGCTAAATTATCAGACCTGTATTTTACAATAATGTTTCTGTCTTCCTCTGGAGTAAAACCTAGTTCTTCAATTACTTCTAAAACCCTTCCTTCTTTTGCCATCTAATTCCTCCTAATTTTTTATTACCATATAACAATAATAACTAAAAAAAGCCGTTTTGGATTATTTTAATCCTGAACGGCTTATTTTTATTCTCATTTAACATTATTTATTATAAATACGTAAAATTTGAATAAAATTATTACTATCTACAATAGTTTCTCTGTTTGCATTGGAATATCTATTAATGATATTTTTATAATTAAATAGCCCTATTCCCCTGTCCACTCCCTTTGTAGAATAGTTTCTATTAAAAATTTTTGATAGCTCTATTTCATCCCTTATTGTATTCTTTATTATAATAGTAAAGCCTAAGTTATTCTGTACTATGGAAATATCTACTTTACCATTTTTTAGTTCCTTAACCTGGTCTATGGCATTGTCTATTAAAATCCCTATAGCTCTAATACAATCTATAATATCCATCTCAATATGGTCAATTTCATCTAAAATATATAAGCTATAGTCAATATTCCTATCCTCCATATTAATTAATTTAGAAAGTATCAAACCCTTTAACTCAACAATTTTTATTTTTCCCAGACTGTTTATTTCATCTATGCTTTTACCAGTTTCATCCTTGAAATTTAAAATTACATTATCTAAGTATTCCTTTATTTCCTCTAAATTCCCCTGTTGAACATAATAATATATTCCTGAAACAACATTCTTATAATCATGCTTTAAAGCACTACTTACCTCTTGTACCTTCTCCATTTTTCTTATATAGAACTTTTGATTTAACAACTCTGTCTCTTTTATTTTCAACTGTTTGTTTTTGAATACAATATAGGATGAAATCCCTATTAAAATCATAATTATTAAAATTTCCACTAAAAAACTAATAGCTATTTTAATAAAGACTATATTATCCTTAACCTCACCGCTATATAAAGATTCTAAAAATAGTTCATCGGTATATATACTCGTAGCAACGCCTATAAGAAAGGAAATTATTATAAATAACTCCAGTAAACCATTAAATTCAATACTATATAATAATTTATTTAATTCTTTCCTTCGTAATATCCTATACAGTATTATCTGTAATGATAAGGTTATAACATAGGTTAATAACCCTATTAAGTACCCATTTAATGATATGTTTTCCACTACATATTCTCCAGTCATTAATAAAATACTTGACATACTGTAAAAAAATCCATAGCTAATATAAGAAATTAAAATGGACAAGAGCAATCTATATTTAGATTCTCTATTGTATTTCCATATTTTAAAAATTATAGGATAGTATATAATGCTTACAATACTACCTAGCACAATATAATAAAAAATACTTCTACTTCCAAAAAACATTTCATAGGAGATTTTTATATTTAAGGCTAAGGATATTATTAAAATTATAAAAGATAGGGTTATTCTAGCAATATTCTTGAATTTTTTGTTAAATAACAACTCTACTGTCTTTATTGACATATAAAGAGTAAAAAAATAAAATAAACAATATACTAACAATATAATAATCTGATAAATAATTTCTCTTTCCATGGTTTTCTCCTATTTTAGTATCTCTTTCAATGTTTTAACTTTCTTTCTTGATACTCTGCACCTATCTCCATTACTTAAAACTATATAATATTCTTTTGAGTTTAGATTTATAATTTTATCTAAAGATACTAAATAGGAACGATGAACTCTAAAGAATTTTTTATTTAATTCCCCTTCAATTTCATTTAAATTTCCATAAAATTCCATTACTTTATTTTCCATATACAAATTTATTCTATGCTTATTATCTGAAGTTTTAAAATATAGAATATCCTCTACAGGCACATATCTTATTTCACCATGTAGTTCTATAGTGAAGTAGCTTTTATCACTATTTTTTTCTGAAATTATTCTATTATGAATACTGTCTAATACCCTATTCAATCTTTTCCTAAAACTATCCCTATTATCTTTTATAATATAGTCTAAAGCCTCTATATTATATTTAAAGGTGTCCAAAGCCAGTTCATCATGTACAGTTACAAAAACTATAAACCCTCTAGGGTCTTTTCTTCTTAATTCCATTGCAAGACCTAGACCATTTTGCTCATTCTCTTTAAACCCAATATCTAAAAAATATATATTTCTTCTAGTATTATCCTTTAATTCCTTTAACATAGTTTCCGGTGATTCAAAGCCTTTCCTTATTTTCATATCATACTGCTGTATTAGAATATATTTTTCTATTTCAGTAACTAAAATATTTTGGAAAACTAAATTATCTTCACATATATAAATATCAATCATATTTCTACTCCAATTTACCTTATATCTATATTATAGTTTAAACTGTAAATTTTATTATTAAAATTCCCAATTTGTCATTTATTATTCCTAAACTACCCTTTAATATCTATAAATTTATAATATTTCTATTCTTAACCTATTTAAAATAAAGTCTTTAATAAATTAAAGCTTTTTATTTTTTTAAGATCAATTAAATATGGTATGAAATATTTAATTAACTATATTTTAATAATTATATAGATTAATCGTTATTTATATTACAATTTACTTGAAAATACGAATAATATAAATTAGGAAGGTCTATATGAAAAATCTTACAAATAATACGGTTTTAAATTATATATATATGATATTTGGAACATTTTTAATAGCTTTAGGAATAAATGTATTCTTTATTCCCTATGGAATTGTATCAGGCGGCATGAATGGAGTTAGTGTCATACTATTTCATATTTTAAAAATTTCACCGGATATTACCCTATTTGTTTCAAATTTTCCCCTATTATTACTTAGTATTTTATTTTTAGGTAAGAAGTATACAGTAAATACGATTTTCTGTTCCTTTTTGCTTCCTGTATTTGTTAAACTAATAAATAATATTCCTGTATTTCAAGGGGATACTATACTAGCATCAATTTTTGGCGCTTGTATTACAGGACTTGGCATCGGTCTTGTTTTTAAAGGCGGAAGCTCCACTGGAGGCACAGCTATTATTCAACAGATAGTACATAAATACTTTAAAATTCCACTAAGTTTTGCTGTTATTTTAATTGATGGTCTTGTGTTACTAGGTGCATTTTTCTTTTTTGATCTTTCAACAGGATTATACTCTATAATTTCTCTATTTATAATCGGAAAAATGGTAGATATTACTCAAATGGGTGGTCGTCCTGCTAAAACTGCTATAGTCATAACAAACCAAACTGAAGAACTAATTCATAAATTAACAGTTCCTCTCTATCTTGGTGTTACTATTCTAAAGGAAAAGGAGCATATAATAGGGAGGATAAGGATATATTACTATGTACTTTCCCAGAAAAAACAATTATTGATGTTAAAAATGCCATCTATAGTATAGATCCTAAGGCTTTCTGTATTTTAATCGATACAAAGGAAGTCCTTGGAAATAGATGGCAGGATTATCTTGAAATATAATATATTCACTACTTTGAATATATTATATATGTATAGGGTATCTTTAATAGTGATGATAAAACTAAGGAGGTTTTATTATGACAATAAAAGTTGGAATAAATGGTTTTGGTAGAATAGGAAGATTGGCTTTTCGTAGAATTAGAGAAGTTTCAAGTGATATTGAAGTTGTTGCAATTAATGACCTAACAAGTCCTAAATTATTAGCACACTTATTACAATTTGATTCAACTCATGGAAGATATCCTGGAGAAGTTACAGCAACTGAAAACTCCATAATAGTTGATGGGAAAGAAACAGTTGTTTATGCAGAACCAGATGCTAGTAAAATTCCTTGGGTTAAGGAAAATGGTGTAGATATTGTTTTAGAATGTACTGGTTTTTATACTTCTGAAGAAAAAGCTCAAGCACATATTGACGCCGGCGTTAAAAAAGTTGTAATTTCTGCTCCAGCAGGACCAATGAAAACCATAGTTTATAATGTAAATGACGATATTTTAAATAGTGACGATAAAATAATTTCAGCTGGGTCCTGTACTACAAACTGCCTAGCTCCTATGGCATATGCTTTAAATAAGGAGTTTGGCATTGAAGTTGGTACAATGACTACTGTTCATGCCTATACTTCCACTCAAATGGTTTTAGACGGACCTGTAAGAGGTGGCAATTTAAGAGCAGCACGTTCTGCAGCAGATAATATTATTCCACATTCAACAGGAGCAGCTAAAGCTATTGGTTTAGTTATTCCTGAATTAAATAGCAAATTACAAGGTCACGCTCAAAGGGTTCCTGTAGTAGATGGTTCTTTAACTGAACTTGTAACTATATTAAAGAAGAAAGTAACTGCTGAAGAAGTAAATGAAGCAATAAAGAAACATACTATTGACAATCCTTCCTTTGGTTATGAGGAAAGAGAAATAGTTTCTACCGATATTATTGGTAGCACCTACGGTTCTGTTTTTGATCCTACTCAAACAGAAGTAACTTCAGCTGGAGATTACCAATTAGTTAAAACTGTTTCATGGTATGACAATGAATATGGTTTTACTTGTCAAATGGTAAGATTATTGGAAAAATTCATGAATTTATAAAGCTAAATATTAGTATTTAAAAACTGCCACTTGGCAGTTTTTTTATTTTAAATCCTTTAAATCACTTTAATGTAATAAATTATAATTTAACTAAGTATTTTATTTATTTCTTTTTATTGATAATTATGTTACAATTTACTTATAATATAGAAACGTATTACTTAGGTTTTATATATAAAATTACTTACGAAGGTGTAAAATGAAGTTTTTTAAGAAAAACGAAATTATAAATCTTATTTATATGATAATTGGAACTTTTTTAATAGCTTTAGGCATAAATATGTTTTTTATTCCCTACGAAATAGTTTCAGGTGGAGTAAATGGTATAAGTGTAATACTTTACCATATTTTCGGCATTTCTCCCGATAAAACTCTGTTTTTTTCCAACTTTCCACTTATTATTTTAAGTTTAATTTTTTTAGGAAAAAAATATACCCTTAATACTATTTTTTGTTCATTTTTACTACCTGTATTTGTTCGATTAATAATAAATATACCTCCCTTTGTAGGAGATACGATTTTAGCATCTATCTTTGGTGGAATTATTACAGGTTTAGGAATTGGTTTAACCTTTAAAGGTGGTAGTTCAACTGGTGGAACTGCTATTCCTGAACAGATTATTCATGATTATTTAAGAATTCCACTAAGTACATCGGTACTATTAGTAGACGGATTTATCTTATTAGGAGCTTTTTATTTCTTTGACCTATCATCAGGATTATACTCCCTAATATCATTATTTATTATTGGAAAAATGGTTGATATAACTCAATCAGGTGGGCAACCGGCAAAAACCTGTATTGTTATTTCAAATAAAACTGATGACCTAGTTCATGAATTAACCGGACCCTTATATTTAGGAGTAACTATTTTAGATGGAAAAGGAGCCTATACCGGAGATAGAAAAGAAATTTTACTATGTACTTTTCCTGAAAAAACTATTTTAGCTGTAAAAAATGCCATATATAGAATTGATCCTAGTGCCTTTTGTTTAGTTTTTGATACTAACGAAGTTCTTGGAAATAGATGGAAATCACATTTAATAAAAGAAAATAATTTGTTGAAATTAAAAAATAATTAGGTAATCTTATTAATTTACCTAATTATTTTAATTTTTAATTAAAGAATAAATACATGCTATAGCAATTACTAATATAATAAGAATTAATGTTTGAAATTGTCTTTTAATATAATTTTTATAGTTCATCTTCCTCCTCCTAAAAGCTATGTTAGTAAAAGTTTGTAGATTTTTTCATTTTATAAACTACTCTATGTAACTTAGTCTTCCTTTTTAGCTATTTCTTACCATTATAATATAATCAAAAAAATACTAGGTCAATAGTATTTGATAACAATTATCATTTACTAGGCTAATAATGACTTTTTTGTAATATTTGTAATTTCAGTCATGATTTATATAGTATGTAAAGTAAAATTAATTCTAATTTCCAGAACATACGTTTATGTTTTTCTTCTTTATTGATATAATTAAAGTAGGTGAATAGTATGAATGATGATTTGAATTTTTTACATATAGATTTAGATGCTTTTTTCGCTTCTGTTGAAGAACTTGACAACCCTTCCCTTAAAGGAAAGCCAATGGTTGTTGGTGGTAGAAGTCAAAGAGGTATTATTACCACTGCAAATTATGAGGCTAGAAAATATGGCCTTCATTCAGCTATGCCTATTTTTAAAGCAAAAAAACTTTGCCCCCATGTTATTATTGTTCCTACTAGACATGACAAATATGAGGAAATGAGTAAAAAAGTCTTTGCAATTCTTTACAAATACTCTAATCGTATTGAAAAAATGTCCATTGATGAAGCTTGTATGGATATTTCTCATATTAATTTAAATCCTACTGTACTGGCAAAAAAAATACAAAAAGATATTTTCAAAAATACAGGACTTACTGTTTCCATTGGTATAAGTTATAATAAATCCCTTGCTAAAATGGCTTCCGATTGGAATAAGCCTCAAGGAATTAAAATAATAACAAGGAATATGGTTCCCGGTATTCTTCTAAACCTACCTATTGGTAAAATTGCCGGAATTGGTAAAAAATCCGAGGAAAAATTTCATAAAATGGGAATTTATACAGTAAAGGATTTAATGCAAATAAATAAGGAAATGTTGGAATATCATTTTGGTAAACTTGGACTGGTTATTTATGACAGAATACGAGGCATTGACAATAGAGAAGTCGAAACTACCAGAAAAAGAAAAAGCATAGGAATTGAAAGAACTTTTTCAGAGGATATTGACAATAAAGACGATATTAAAAATAAAATTCTTGAATTTTCCATGGATTTATCCAAGGAATTAAAGTCAAGAAAAATAATAGGAAAAACCATTTCTATAAAAATAAAATTTAATGACTTTAAGGTTATTACCCGTAGTATTACTTTAGAAAATCCTAGAAATGACTTTGAGGAAATTTATCATAATGCTTGTTATTTACTGGATAATATTAAACTGGAAAAACCTATAAGACTGCTAGGAGTTACTATGGCAAATTTACAAAAAGATAATATAAGGCAATTAAGTTTTATGTAAGAAAGGATAATCGATGACAAAAATAGTTCAATGTATACCTAATTTTAGTGAAGGAAAAAATTTAACAACAATTAATAAATTAGTCGAAGCTGCAAAATCCACTGCTAGTGTTTTTCTTCTTGACTACTCTTCAGATGAAAACCATAATAGGTCTGTATTTACCTTAATAGGTTCCCCGGAAGGCATTGAGGACGTTGTTATTAAACTTTGTAAAGTTGCAAGGGATAATATAGATATGACTAAACATACCGGTAAACATCCAAGAATGGGCTCAACAGATGTTATAGCCTTAGTTCCAATTAAAAATGTTACTATGGAAGAAACAATTAAATTGTCTGAAAAAATTGGAAAAAGAATTTATAATGAATTATCTATACCGGTTATGCTCTATGCAAATTCTGCAAAAAATGAAAATAGATATAATTTAGCCAGTATTAGAAAAGGCGAATTTGAAAATATGGCAAAGAAATTATTAAAAGAGGAATGGACTCCAGATTTTGGAGAGAGTAAAATACATCCTACAGCCGGTATTACAGCAGTTGGTACAAGAAATCCCATGATTGCCTTTAATGTAAATTTAAATACCAATAACTTGGAAATAGCAAACAATATTGCAAAAATAATAAGGGGTTCAAGTGGTGGTTTTAAAGATTGTAAGGCAATTAGTCTTTTCTTAGAAGATAAAAATATAGTACAAGTTTCTATAAATATGATGAACTATAATAAACTCCCACTTTATAGAGTTTTTGAAATTATAAAATTTGAAGCTAAAAAATACGGCGTTACTGTTTTAGAAAGTGAAATAGTTGGAATAACCCCTGGAAAAGCATTAGTTGATTCAGCTATCTATTATTTACAAATGAATAATTTTAACTATAGTAGCCAGGTTTTAGAAAATTATTTATTTGATTAGATTTAAGTAATTTAAAATACAAGAGCGCTTAAACTAACTCTTGTATTTTAAATATCTTATTCTATTTATATCTGATTATAAACATCTATTTTTTTCATTTTAATTTGTTTCAAATAATATAAAACTACTATGACTGCAACTATGCCAACGCAGAAATTACTTATTAGCATTGCCCAACCTAAGGCTACTGGGCCTAAGTTTGTAAAGTTAATTATATATAATAATACTGGCAATCTAAATAAAAATAGTCTTAAAAAGTTTATTACAAAAGTTATTTTAGTTAACCCAATTCCGTAAAATAAACCAATAACACCATCAGTTATAGCTAAAGTAACAAACCCTAAATATTCAAGTCTAAATATCTGTTTTATTAATTCGAAAAATTCTAAATCTCCCTTTGCAAATAATCCTATTATTTTATCCATAAAAAATGTATAAAATAATATACCTAATATTGCTAATCCAATCTGATAAACTAATGACTTTTTCATTACTTCTTTAGCTCTATTCCAATTATTGTTTCCAATATTTTGACTAATTAATGTAGATTCTGCATCTTGAATTGCTGAAAACATTATTGTTACTATTCCACTTAAGGTATTTGATATACCTAATGCTCCTGCTGCCAATTCCCCATAAAAAGTTCCTATTGAATTAACCATTATTTTACCTGCAAAAAATGAACCTTTCTCTACAAAAATTGGAAGAGATAGTCTAGCCATATTTTTCAATATTTTTGCATTTAATTTTGTACTGAATATATTTATTTTAATTCCTATTTTATCGTATTTAATTTCTCTAATAGCTATAAATGTTATTATTAGCTGACTTAATAATGTTGATACAGCTAACATAATTATTCCTAATCGAAGTATATATACAAATATGTAATTTAAAATTAATTTTATTGTTAATACTATTAAGTTTAAAAACAATATTTTTTTATTATTGGCTGTTGCCTTAATAATTGCTATATAGGCATTGTTAAAAAACAAAATTGGCAAATATATCATACTCGTTACATAATATTCTAAGGAGATATCCAAAATACTATCAGGAGTATTTAGCAATTTTAAAATATTTTTTGAAAATGGCAAAATTATTATTAAAAGCAAGAAACTCATAATTATAGAAATCAAGAATAATTGATTTGAATATTCACTAGCCTTTTTACTTTTTCCACTTCCTATAAATCTAGATATGAAAATTGTTCCCCCAATAGATAAAGAAGTACTTATGGCAAAGGTAATATTATTAACCTGACCGACTATACTAATTGCAGAAACTGCCGTCGCTCCAATTTCACTAGCCATTAATGAATCAAAAAAACTTACTAATTGTAAAAATAGATTATAGACAATCAAAGGAAATGAAACTGACAATATTACCTTCCATACATTTCCATTTAAAATATAGTTCTTTTTTAACTGCTCTTTCTTTTCCATACTAACTCCAATACCTAAACAAAGGATAAGAATAAAGCAAAAACTTTATTATTATCCTTATCCTTTAATAATCCTCTATTATTTTTTCCAAATACCTCTTACTAGAATGAAAAGTTTCTTCTGTTGCATTTTCCAATAATATGTCTATATCCGGTTTATAGTCTAGCATTTTCTTTAGAATGAATTTATAATCTAGGTCTCCTGTTCCAGCTGGTAAAGTTTTTATTAACTTTCCATCTTCTCCCATTTTAAAATCCTTAGCATGCATTATCTCTATTTTATTACCATAGAATTCAAATACTCTTGTAAATATTTCTCTTTGATTTTTATAATTATTTTCATCTAGCATATTTACAGGATCAAATATAACAACTAAATTTGGTGAATCTAAAATATCCAAAGCTGCCTTCATCATATATTCATTATTAATAGTGTCAATACTAACAGCTTCCAAAGCTATAAAAACTCCAAAACTCTCTGCAACTTTTAAAGCATCTTGCATGAAATTTATTAAATATTTAAATTGTTCTTCTCTAGTAAAACATTCTTTCATATGTCCTGTTTCTGTCCCAACAACATAGGCATCTAATTGTCTCGCATATCGTAAATGTTCTTTAAATTTCACCAGTTCCGCATCTCTTTTTTCTTGTGTTTCCGCTGCAGGATCAATATAGCATCCCAGTACTGCCACCGATACTCCATTATCCTTTAATGATTTATTTATTCTCCTAATTAATCCCTGATTTAAAATTCCCTCTTTATATTTAAAACCCTTTATTGCTTTTTGAAAGGCTAATTGAATTGTAGTAAAGTCTCTTTTAATTACTTCACTACCTATATTATCTATGTCAAAATTTCCTACATCATGTAATCTAACACCTATCATAATAATATCATCCTCCTATTTTTCAATTAGCTCTTCTACATTTTCTATTTCTAAATGCTCTCCCTCAATATTTTCAAACACAACATTTTCTAAATATAATTTCTTTATATTTAAACCCATAATTCCTCTTTTTGAAACTTTATCTTGGAATGATAACATCTCTGGATATGCTGGTCTTGCATCTTCTCTAAAACTAAATTTAACATTTTTTAAACTAATTTCTTCTACCATTTTTTCAGGAAGTCCATATATAAAAGCTGAACAGGCATTTAAGTTTCTACATTCCACATCTTCTAAGTATAAGCTCTTTATATGTGGAGTTCTTTCATCTATTGGAAGTTTTTCTTTTGACCATACATATTCACTTTTACCATCAGGATCACAGCAGAAATAAAAAGAATTTAATGCTATTGCTGTATCCACATCATCCATAATAACATTTTTCATTTTTATATTTTCTATAACTCCCCTTATTCCTCTTCCTCTTCTGGTTTTTACTCTAAAACCTCTATCTGTTCCCTTAAAAAAGCAATTTTTAATTGTTACATCTTTTATTCCACCAGACATTTCACTTCCCATTGTAACTGCACCATGACCATCTTCCATAAAACAATTTTCTATTAAAACATTTTCTGTTGTTTCTTTAGTTTCCATGGCAAAATCAAATTTTCCTGACTTTAATGCTACGCAATCATCCCCTACAGAGAAATGAACTCCTTTAATTAAAACATCCTTACAAAATTCTGGGTCTAATCCATCTGTATTAGGAGCATCTTTAGGATTTTCAACATACAAATTAATAAATTCTAATTTTTTAGATAAAACTGGATGTATTGTCCAAGAAGGAGAATTTTTTACATTTATATCCATTAGTGTAATATTTTTACTATTTAAAATGCTTATAAGCCTTGGTCTCCAGGCAATATTAAAAGTTTCAAAATCCTTCCACCAATTTTCATATGAAGCCATTCCATTAATGCTACCTTGTCCAAATACAGATACATCACTGGATTCTACGATATTTAAAGTTCCAGCAAAACACTGTCTTGTAATACCTTCCCATGTTCCTAAGTATAGTCTATCTTCATTTTTTTCTATATTACTAGGAAATATAGGAAGATTTTCTCTATTTCCAACTGAAATAAGCTCAGCATCTTTATCAATATATAAATCTACTCCTGATTTCATAAATAGAGATGTTATATTATATTTACCTTTATTTATTTCAACTAGTGAGCCTTTTGGTGCAACATTAATTGCCGTTTGAATATAAATAGTATCATCCTCTATTCCATTCCCTTTTGCACCAAATTCTGAAATATCCAAAACAAATTTATATTCTTTCGTTTTGAAAATAATTTCTTCACTATTTTTTGTAGAGGATTCTAGTTTTATTCTGTATTCTGTATCCTCGTCTAAACCATAAATCGAATTAACATTTTTTGTAGTTTTTAAAGCTACTTCGTCATTAATAAGTACTGTTATTTCTTCATCATTAAAATAACAATTATTATTTAATAATTCAAAAGTAACAGAACGATCTGTTACTTTTAAAATTTTGTATTTTATCATATTACCTACCCTTTATTTCATACCTGTTGAAGATACACCATCAACAAAGTATTTTTGTCCTAAGAAAAATACTAGTAAAGATGGTATTAATGCTATTACGGACATTGCCAATACTGATGACCACTGTACAGATGTTGTAGCATCCATGGACATTTTTAGTGCTATTGATATTGGATACTTTCCTACGGAAGATATATATATTAATGGTCCTAAGAAGTCATTCATTGTCCACATAAACTGGAATAATCCTGCTGAAATCATAGATGGCTTTATAATTGGAACCAATACATATATTAAAGTTTGTAGCGAATTACATCCATCAATTTTTGCTGCCTGTTCCAAATCTGTTGGCAGTCCTTTTATATATTGAACTATCATGAATACGAAGAACCCCTCCGTCGCAAAGGCGGCGGGTACTACTAGTGGTTTAAAAGTATCTAACCAGTTAAACTGTTTAAACATTAAATATTGTGGTATTCTCAACACTAAGTTTGGTAACATTAGCGTTGCAATCAATAAGGCAAAGAATATTTTCTTGCCTGGAAAGTCAAATCTGGCAAAAGCATATGCTGATAATGTTGCTGAAATTACTGTTAAGATTACCTTTGGTATTGCTATCATTAATGAATTGGAAAAATACCTTGCAAATGTATATTCAGTAGATGTCTCCCAACCTTTTACATATCCACTAAAATCTAATTTCTTTGGAATAATACCTATTGAAGTAAATATTTCAGAATTTTCCTTAAATGATGAACCTATCATCCAAAGTAGTGGATAAAGCATTATTAAACCTACTAATATTAATACTGTATATCTAATGGTTTTATTAATTGTATTTTTAAATTTTCTTTTCTTTTCCGCTTTTTCAAAATCATATTTTTGTTCTATATTTTTCATTATTCGTCACCACCATCATAATAAACCCAGTATTTTTCAGTTTTAAATACCAACACAGTCATAACCATTATTACTAGGAATAAGAACCATGCCATTGCACTAGCATATCCCATATCAAAATATTTAAATGCACTATCATAAATATATAGTGGGAATAAATATGTAGAATTTAAAGGTCCTCCTCCTGTAATAATATATGGTCCATTAAACTCTTGAAATGCTTGTATTAATTGCATAATAAAGTTAAAGAATATTGTTGGACTTATCATTGGAACTGTAATTTGGAAAAATTGTTTCCATTTTGATGCCCCATCAATTCTTGCTGCTTCATATAAATAATCTGGTATTGACTGTAAGGCTGATAAAAATATTACCATTGGTGACCCAAACTGCCAAATCCTAAGTAAGGATAATGTCACTAAGGCATATTTCTCACTATTTAACCATGGAACAGGACCTATTCCAAAATTATCTAAAATCATATTAATAATACCTGTATCTGCAAATAAAAATCTCCATAATACAGCTATTGCAACACTTCCTCCTAATATTGAAGGTAAGTAATAAGCAGTTCTAAATAAGTTTACACCTTTTAATTTAAAGTTTAAAATAAATGCAATAAATAATGCAAATATCAGTTTCAATGGAACTGTCATAAATACATATTTAATCGTTACTCCAAAAGATTTAATAAATGCAGGATCTTTAAACATCCTTATAAAATTATCAAATCCTATAAATTTAGGTGCAGTTATTAAATCGTACTCAGTAAAACTAAGAACTAAAGATGCTAAAAAAGGAAATGCTGTAAAAACTATTAACCCTATTAACCAAGGTGTTAAATATATTAATCCTACCTTTTTCTTTTTCATAGGTAGATAACCTCCTATCTTATTAATAAGATAATCAGGCTAGAAAACTAGCCTTTATCCTATTTTACAGTTGCTAATTTTTGATTTACACCATCAATGATTTTCTTAGCTGCTTGTGCTTCATCAATTCTACCGTATCCTACTTCTTCAAGAGTTTCCTCATATAATTTCTTTAGTTGAGTATCTTCAAAATAAGGACTTATATCTTTTCCCTTATGCTCATAAGCTAATATATTTCCTTCATAAGCTATTCCTGTTAATAGTCCCTCATCCTCTAAAGTTTTTATAGCTTCTTTATTTACTGGAATTCCTCTATCTGTTTCCATAATTTTTACCGCTTCTGGATCTGACAATAAGAAGTTAACAAATGTTGCTGCCTCTTCTGGATGTTTTGTATTTTTACTAATAGCAAAAGCCATTGACAGTTTTGTTATTGCTGAATCACTATCTCCAAAGCCTTTTAAGTATGTTCCTGTAACTAATTCTTGACCTTCTGCTAAGGCTGAAACAAATTTATTAATTGAACTATCCCATTCATAAGTTCCTGCATATTTTCCTTCAATCCAACCTGGCATTTGATCTGCACTTACATTTCCTGCTCCAGCTAGATATTCAACAGATGGCATTGCTCCACCATCAACTAATGACATATAATTCTTTAATGCCTTAGTTAGTTCTTCTTCTGTGTACGCTACTTTATTATCTTCTATAAAAGTTTTTCCTGTTTCCTGTTCTGCAATATATAGAGTCATTAAGAATGATGAGTATGTATCTATATTAACAAATGGGAAAAAGTCTTCTCCTAATTTACTCTTCATATCTTTTGCTGCTTGTAATAACTCGTCAAATGTTGTTGGTATTTCAACTCCAGCTTTATCAAAGGTAGTTTTGTTCCAATAAAATACTCTACCTGTTTTAGCAACTGGCATTGCATTTAATACACCATTTTGAGTTACTAATTCTAGCATATCTTCATCATAATTTTCTAATTTTAAAATGTCTTTTACTTCATTTAAATCATAAAAACCTGAGCCATCTGCTGAATACTGGGTTAACCAGTTCCAGTTTACTTGCATTATATCTGCTTCTGTTCCACCAGCTATTTGAGTAGTTTGTTTTTCTTGATATCCATCCCAACCAGCATATTCTGCCTTTATTTTTATATTAGGATATTTTTCTTCAAATAGTTTTATAACTTCCAATGTTTTTTCATGACGGGAATCTCCTCCCCACCAGGAAAATCTTAATTCAACTTGATCGCCACTAGCTCCTTCAGATCCACCAGAACCTTTCTTCTTCTCACCACATGCTGTTAGTAATGGTAACATTAAAACCAACACTAATACTAAACTCAAAAATGTAATTTTTCTCTTTTTCATTATTATCCTCCTTATTTCTAAAATTATCCCAATTACTACTTAACAGATTCTAATTTATTATTTACAACTTCAATAATCTGTTTAGCTGCCTCATCTTCATTTATCTTTCCATATCCTAATTGATCCAAAGTCTCCTCATAGGACTTCTTTAATTGAGTATCTTCAAAATATGGACTTATGTCTTTACCCTTGTGTTCAAAAGCTAATTTATTTCCTTCATAAGCTATTCCTGTTAATAAACCTTCATCCTCTAAAGTTTTTATAGCTTCTTTATTTACTGGAATTCCTCTATCTGTTTCCATAATTTTTACTGCTTCTGGGTCTGACAATAGGAAGTTTATAAATGTAGCAGCTTCTTCTGGATATTTTGTATTTTTACTAATAGCAAAAGCCATTGATAACTTAGTCAACGCTGCATCATGAGTTCCAAATCCTGTTAAATACTCTCCCACAACTAACTCTTGACCTTCTGCTAAGGCTGATTCATATTTATTTATAGTACTGTCCCATTCATAAATACCAGCATATCTACCCTCTATCCAAGCTGGCATTTGATCCGCACTTACATTTCCTCCACCAGCTGTTTCTTCAACTGATGGTGAGATACCTGTTTTAACTAAAGACATACAATCTTTTAAAGCCTGTGATAATTCTTTTTCTGTATATGCTACTTCATTATTTTCTATAAAAGTTTTTCCTGTTTCCTGTTCTGCTATGTATAATGTCAATAAAAATGTTGAATAAGGACCAATACTAGCAAACGGATAGAAATTATCCCCTAGTTTTTCTTTCATATCTTCAGCTACTACTTTCAGCTCATCAAAGTTAGTTGGTATTTCAACTCCCGCTTTATCAAAGGTAGTTTTATTCCAATAAAATACTTTTCCTGTTTTGGCAACTGGCATTGCATTTAATACACCATTTTGAGTTACTAATTCTAGCATATCTTCATCATAATTTTCTAATTTTAAAATGTCTTTTACTTCATTTAAATCATAAAAACCTGAACCATCTGCTGAATACTGAGTTAACCAGTTCCAGTTTACTTGCATTATATCTGCTTCTGTTCCACCAGCTATTTGAGTAGTTTGTTTTTCTTGATATCCATCCCAACCAGCATATTCTGCCTTTATTTTTATATTAGGATGTTTTTCTTCAAATAATTCTATAACTTTTAATGTTTTTTCATGACGGGAATCTCCTCCCCACCAGGAAAATCTTAATTCAACTTGATCTCCACTTACACCGGTCGAAGTATTGCTTGTGTTCTTTTTCTTTTCTCCACAGGCTGTTAAAGTTGTCATTAACATAACCATTACTAAAAGCAAACTAATAAATCTATTTTTTTTGCTATTCATTGTTATCCTCCGTTTTAGTTTAGATTTACTTATAAAGTGATATTATCTTCAGTTTCCATGTCGAATATATGTATTTTATCTGCATCTATTCTAAAGTCAAATTCATCACCAATATTTAATCCCATACTGGTATTTGCTTCTTCTCTAGAAATTAACTTCATATCATTTATATGAAAATATATATATTCTTCATTTCCCATTCTTTCAATAACATCTATTAAGCCAGTTACAGTATTTTCTGTTCTTGTTTTTTCATATTTTACTGCTTCTGGTCTAAAACCTAACCATACTCTTTTACCAACATAGGATTCTACTTTTTTTGCCTTGTCATCATTTAAGTAAAGTTTAAAATCCTTACAATTTTTAACTCCCTCACAAGCTTTAATATTACAGTATATTCCATTGTTATCCTTCTCTAATTCTACTTCTAACATATTCATCATTGGTGAACCTATAAATGTAGCAACGAATTTATTTGCTGGATAATTGTATAAATTCATTGGAGTATCAACTTGTTTTATAACCCCTGTCTCCATAACACAAATTCTATCCCCCATAGTCATTGCTTCTACCTGATCATGAGTAACGTATATCATAGTTGCAGGTTTACCTTCTGTTTTAAGTTGAGTATGTAACTCCTTAATACTTACTCTTAGGGAAACACGTAGTTTAGCATCTAGATTTGATAAAGGTTCATCAAATAGGAATACTTTAGGCTCTCTTACTATTGCTCTTCCAACAGCAACCCTTTGTTTTTGTCCTCCTGACATTTCCTTTGGTTTTCTATCTAATAAGTCAGTTATTTGTAGTCTTTCTGCTGCTGCTTCAACTCTAGTTTTTATTTCATCTTTTGGAACTTTTTGCATTTTTAAACCAAAAGCCATATTATCATATGTTGTCATATGAGGATAAAGAGCATAATTTTGGAACACCATAGCTATTCCCCTATCTTTTGGTTCTACTTGGTTTACTACCTCATCACCAATATAAATTTTCCCACCAGTAATTTCTTCTAAACCAGCTATCATTCTTAATGTAGTAGATTTAGCACAGCCTGAAGGACCAACAAAAACCATAAATTCGTTTTCCTTAATTTCTAAATCGATTCCATGAACAGCTTTAAATCCATTAGGACAAGTTTTTTCAACTTTTTCTAAAATTACATTTGCCATAATACACCTCTATTTATTTAATATCTTTCATTGCAACATGATCCATGTCATCATAAGTAATATTTTCTCCACACATTGCCCAAATAAAAGAATAGGCTTTTGTTCCTATACCAGAATGAATTGACCAACTTGGCGATGTAACTGCTTGTTCATTTTGCATAACAATATGTTTAGTTTCATCTGGTAAACCCATAAAGTGAAAAACTATACTGTCTTCATCCATATCAAAATAAAAATACGTTTCCATCCTTCTTGCATGAGTGTGAACTGGCATTGTATTCCAACCACTTCCTTCATTTAAAATAGTGTAACCCATTTGTAATTGACAACTTTCACAATTATTAGGATGTACATATTGATAAATTTTTCTCTTATTCATAGTAGATTGTTCACCTATATCTCTAGGAACAATTTGAGATATACTTATTTTTACATTTGGATGTTTTTTATGTCCTGGTGTTGATGCAAAGTAAAATTTTGCAGGATTATTTTTATCTAATGATTGAAATTTAAGTTCTTTAGTTTCAATTCCAATATAATATCCATCTTGCTTTACCATTTCTTCTTCTTTACCATCTACAATAATCTTACCTGGCCCTCCAATATTAATAACTCCAAGTTCTCTTCTTTGTAGAAAATACTCTACTCCCAATTCTTTATCCATTACAATTTCTAAAGTTTTATCCAGTGGCATTATTCCACCAAAAATCATTCTATCGTTATATGTATAATAACTATTTATAGTTCCTGGTGTAAATATTTCAGTTGCTAGAAATTCCTCTCTTAATTCTGATGTTGAATAATGACGAATATCTTTAGGTGAATGAGTATACATTATTTTCATTGTTAATCATCCTTTCTTAACTTTTAAAGCGCTTACATTTTCTTTTAAAAAAATAGAAATCTATTGTAAAGAAATCATTTTCCTTTCAAAACCTAGATTTCTATATGTTTGTTAAACCAGTTTACTTATTACAGATATAATATACTTTTTTCTTGTGTTTGTCAATAGTAAATATTAAATTATAAAACTGATTGATTTAAAATTAAATCACAATCTATAACTTCTTTCACATATCCTTTTCTATAGCCTTTAATTAATTCATATAATAACTTAAAGGCAACTTTCCCTTCCTCATATGCTGGCTGAATAATTGAAGATACCGAAGGTGTAACACTATTAATCCACTCATCGTTGTCAAATCCATATAGTCCTAATTGATTTGGCATTAATCCATAAAAATTTTTTAAAGATTCATACACTTTAGGTAACATCCAACAATTTGGTGAAAACACTACAGTCCTCTTAGTTAAATCTATATTTTTAGATGCAAATTCCACTAGTTTTTCTACTAACATTTTATCATTCTTATTTTTAACTACAAATTCTTGGACAGGTAAATTTGTTCCATTTAAAGCATCATAAAAACCATCATGTCTTTCAAGTCTTGTTGATAGATTACTTGGATCTGCTTCAATTATAAGAAAATTATTATATCCTTTTCTTATAAGATATTTAGTAAATTCATAAGTTGATTTATAATTGTTGGTTTTAACTAAAGGAATATCATTAGTATATAAGTGTGAATCTACATATACAATAGGAATATCATATCTTTTAATCAAATCCAAGGTTTTTTTAAATTCCATTGAAGGTTGAACTATAAAACCATCTACATTACATTTAATCATATTCTCTACACACTTATATTCTCTAGTAGGCTCAGAATGAGACGAGCCTACTATTATTTGATAATCTTTTTCTAAAGCAGATTCTTCAATTCCACTAACAAGCTTATTTGAGAATCCGTTTGTAATAGAGGAAATAACTACTCCTATTGTTTTTGATGATTTATTATTAATAGCCCTTGCTGCATTATTAGGTATATAGTTGTTCTCTTCTATAACTTTTCCTATTCTCTTTTTAGTACCTTCACTCATTTTATTATATTTGCCATTTAAATAAAAGGATACAGTAGTTTTAGATGTACCTGCCATTTTTGCAATATCATTAATTGTAATTTTTTTCATAAGGATGCTCCTCCTTTAATATTTCTTAAAGAAGGAGTATCTCCTATTTTAAGAAATAATTTCTTTTAAATAATTGCTTATTTCTTCATCTTTTGAATTTTCAAAAAAATATTCTTTAAAAGAAGGTCTATCTATAGTTTCTTTTAAAAATTCTTTGTCAATATTCTTTAATATATCTATTAGCGGTCTATGAGTAACTTTCTTTACTTCATCTAATATTTTAGCATTTTTTTGTTCAGGTTCTCTTCTTTCAACAGGGTAGCCTCCCCCCATTTCATCTAAAAATAATTTTTCAAAAAGATACCTTAGGTTTAATTCTCCACCCCATCCATAATTTTGTGCAAATGGTATTGCCACTGCATTACCACCATTTACTTGTGAGAACAAATATGCATCAAGAGGATTCGTTACATGTCCACAAACTACATTTGGAAATGCATTAGAAGCAACACAGGCTCCTTCTCCTGTTCCACATCCTGTTACAACAAAATCAACAGCCTTAGTTGATAATAAAATAGATGATAGTAAACCTATTTGAACATAAGTTAATGAATTTGGATCTTCATTATTAAACATTCCAAAATTTATAACCTCATAACCTTTTTTATCTGTTGTTTTCTTAAGTTCATCATATATTATAACATTTTTACCTGCTTGTGAATTTTCATTTATTAATGCGATTTTCATAATATCCTCCTAACAATTAACTAGCTAACCATCCGCCATCTACAGGTATTACTATTCCATTAACATAATCAGAAGCACCACTTGCTAAAAATACAACTGCTCCTGCAATGTCTATTGGATTTGCCCATTTACCTGCTGGTATTCGTGCAGATATAGATTCTTTTCTTTCTTCATTTTCTAATATTGGTGCAGTATTATTTGTAATAACATATCCTGGTGCAACTGCATTTACTTGAACATTTAAACCTGCTAATTCATTACAAAAGGATTGTGTAAGTCCAACAACTCCATGTTTACTTGCTGCATATCCAGGAACGAATTTTCCACCTTGATATGAAAGCATTGAAGCTATATTAATGATTTTTCCTCCACCTTGATCTACCATTTCCTTAGCTACTCTTTTTCCCAAATAATATAGGGAGTTTAAATTCAAGTCTATTACAGTTTCCCAATACTCATCAGGATGCTCTAATAGAGGAGCTCTTTTTATTGTTCCTGCATTGTTTACTAAAATATCTATTTTACCAAACTCTTTTAATGTGCTCTCAACTAACTTATTTCTTCCTTCTTCTGTCGAAAGATCACATTGTACAACTAACAGTTTTCTTCCTAAGCCTTCAATTAAATCTTTTGTTTCATCTGAAGGTATTCTATGGGATGTAACTACAATATCAGCTCCACATGAAGCCAATGCATAAGAATAAGCCTGACCTAATCCTGTACATCCTCCTGTAACTATTGCAACTTTCCCCTCTAAATTAAATAAATCTTTATTAAATTCTTTTAGTTCCATAATATCCTCCTATTTTGTAAGCGTTTACTTTTTTATTCTTAATTTGAATTATAATATGGTAAACCGGTTTTGTCAAATTTAAATAAAATAGAAGTAGTTACCATCTACTTCTATTTTTTATTTATTCACTATTTATTTTCTCTTATTAATTCAGAATATGCATAGACTAATGTAGATATTCCTTTAGCATCATTTTCTACAATTGGTTCAGAAATATAATACTCATATTTACCATCTCTTATTTTATAATCGCCCATTCCTGGCATACCACCTAAACCTGCAATTAGACATATATCTTTAAGAATATATTCATCATTTTCTTTAACTAATTTATTATTAACTACAGAATTTAAAATTCTTTTACCTTTTTCAAAATATTCCTTTGGAAGATATCCTAATCTAGCACCTTTCATAATAGAGTAAGAAATTGCACAACTACCGCTAGTTTCTAAATAATTACCTTCCCTACCTCCATAAATTGTAGCTTGATAAAACATACCTGTTTTCTCATCAGCATATTTAAGTAGAGAGTCTATTAATTCTCTAAAATATCCCTTTAATAATAATCTTTCCTCAATTAAATCTTCGTCTAATATTTCTAGAACGTCAATTAATGCCATAGTATACCAGCCAATGGATCTCGTCCAGAAATTTTCACTTAATCCTGTCTCTTTATCTGCCCAAAAACTTTCTCTACTTTCATCATAACCATGATAATAAAGGCCAGTTTTTTCATCTTTCATAAACTTATTAACATTTTTAAATTGATTTATTACATCTTCATATCCTTCACCATTCTTATATCTATTTATATATTCTAGTAGGAATGGTTGTACCATATATAGTCCATCTAACCAAACTTGGTTTGGATATATTTTTTTATGCCAGAAATTCCCTGATTTTATTCTAGGGTGGTTTTCAAGCTGTGAATATAAAAGATCTAAAGCTTTTTTATATTTTTCTTTACCTGTTAAGTCATATAGTTTAAATAAGGTCTTTCCTTCATTAATACTGTCTGAATTGTAATCATCAATATTATAACCTAATATTTTTCCATCATCATCAATGTAGTAGTCAATAAAATTATCTGCAAATTCAAAATATTTATTATCACCAGTAGCATCAAACATATAAAGAGCCGCTATAACCATACACCCGTTTATATAACTCCACTTTGGTTCTATATTTCCCTTTTCCATTTCTTTGTCCCATTTAGGGCTACTTGGAGTAGTCTTTTCCAATAATCCATCAAAAAAATTTTTAATTTCTTTCATAATATCCTCCAATATAATTATGTATAACAAAAGTAAAGCGCTTACATTAATTATCATATTATCATATTTAAAATAAAATTTCATTATAATATCTTTTATAATTTCTCTAATAGTTCTTTTTACTACCAAAATAACACAAAAAAAGCAGATAATAAAATTTATCTGCTTTTTTGTAATTACTATTTAATTTCTAAAATATTATCATTTATATTTACAGGTCCATAATTTTCTACATGAATTTTTTCTCCATCAATATTTGTAAATATCATTACAACTGCTGATGATGTTGCATTTTTATTAACAAAATCCAAATCAAAGGTAATTAATTTCTGACCCTTCTTCACTTTATCGCCATTATTAACGAACATTTCAAAGCCTTCTCCATTTAATTCTACTGTATTTATTCCAGCATGAATTAATATTTCAACTCCTGAATCTGATGTTAATCCTACGGCATGTTTTGTTTCAAAGGCAAAGCTTACAGTACCATTACAAGGTGCTACTATTTCACCATTATCCGGGAATATTACCACTCCATCACCCATTAATTTTTCTGAAAATGTTGGGTCCGGTGTTTCAGTAATTGGTTTTAATTCACCTTTTATTGGTGCTGTTATTATTTCTGAAGAAACTTCTACAACCGGTTCTTTTTCTTGTTTTTCTTCTTCTTTTCCCGCCTCATGGCTAGTAACTTCACCACTTTCTAAATATTCTTCTAATTCAGTTTTTATTAAAGATACTTTTGGTCCATAAACTACTTGAACTCCTGTACCTTTTACTATAACTCCGGCTGCTCCTGTTTGTTTTAATAATTCTTCATCTACCTTAGCTGAATCACCTACGGTAATTCTTAAACGAGTTGCACAAGAATCTACACTGTCAATATTTCCAGAGCCACCTAAGCCTCTAGTAATATCTATAATTTGGTCACTAGCTGTTGAAGTTCCCTTTTCTTTTTGTTCTTTTACATCCTTCTTAGTATATAATTTTACTTCACTTTCTTCTCCTCTTCCTGGAGTTTTTAAGTTAAATTTCAATATTAAAAATTTGAAAATTACATAATATAGTATAAAGTAAATAATTCCTATTGGTATAATTCTTAGCCAGTTTGTTTTACCGTTACCTTGAAGTATTCCAAATAGGAATAAATCTATTAATCCTCCTGAAAATGTTAATCCTACGGCAATGTTAAATATATGGGCAATCATATATGCTGCTCCGGCTAAAACAACCTGTACTGCAAATAGCATAGGGGCAACAAAAAGGAATGAAAACTCCAATGGTTCTGTTATTCCTGTAAACATACTTGTTAATGAAGCTGATAAAAGTAATCCCTTAGCCTGTTTTTTGTTTTCAGGTTTTGCACATTTATACATGGCTAGTGCTGCACCAGGTAAACCGAAAATCATAAATATAAATTCACCGGAAAAATACCTAGTAGCTTCTGCACTAAAATGTACTGTATTTGGGTCAGCTAATTGAGCAAAGAATATTCTTTGTCCACCTTCTACTAACTGTCCTGCAACTTCCATTGTTCCACCAACAGCAGTTTGCCAGAATGGCAAATAAAATACATGGTGTAAACCAAATGGGATTAAGGCACGTTTAATTATTCCAAATGCTAATGTTCCAATATATCCGGTACCTGTAACTAATTTTCCTAGTGAATATATTCCTGTTTGAATAAATGGCCATAAATAGAACATTAATATTCCAACTACTAAATATACTACTGTCGATATTATAGGTACAAATCTACTACCTCCAAAAAACGACAAAGCACTTGGTAATTCTATTCGGTAGAATTTATTATGTAGTGCTGCAACTCCAAGCCCTACAATAATACCGCCAAAAACCCCCATTTGTAATGATGGTATTCCTACTGCATCTGCTATTGTTCCTGGTAATACTGATGGAGCTATTGAACCATCTGCTAATACTTTACCTGATATAGTCAACATAGCGTTAATTGCTGTATGCATGACAAAGAAAGCAATTACAGCAGATAATGCTGATACTTCTTTTTCTTTTTTTGCCATTCCTATTGCTACACCAACTGCAAAAATAAGAGGTAGATTATCGAATATTACACTTCCTGCCTTACTCATTACAGTAAGTAATGAATTTAATACAGTACCACTTCCTAAAATTGATTCTAGTCCATAGGAGGCAATCATAGTTTCATTAGTAAAAGATCCTCCTACTCCTAGTAACAATCCAGCAACTGGTAAAATTGCTATTGGCAACATAAAACTTCGCCCTACACGTTGTAAGACTTCAAATATTTTGTCTTTCATATATATCCTTCCTTTTCTAAAAATTTTCCTTATATATAATAACATATTTAACCAAATATGTTATTATTGTGATAATATTTTTACATAGAATTTTCTCGTCCTAGGACCATCAAATTCACAAAAATAAATACCTTGCCATGTTCCTAGTAATAATTTTCCATTTTCAATTATAACTGTAACTGATGAACCTACAGCTGTTGCCTTTAAATGAGCAGAACTATTTCCCTCAAAATGTTGAAATTCCTTTCTGTCTGGATAGGCCTTTTCTAAGCCATAAAGCATATCTTTTACTACATCAGGGTCTGCATTTTCATTTATAGTTATTCCTGCTGTTGTATGGGGACAAAAAATTACACAAAGGCCATTTTTCACTTCGCTAATTGAAACGGATTTTTGAGCATAGGAAGTAATATTATGAAATGACTCCTTTTTTGTTTGTAATGAATAGTTATAAAGCATATTAAAATCCTTTCATGAAATCCTTAGTTATAAAATTTATAAAAATCTATATAATAAATAAGTATACTTTATTACTACCCATTATGTCCTTAATTCAATTTTATTAAGTATTATTTATAAAAAATACTTTTAAATATTCTATATTTTTTTAATAGGATGGCGTATTACCGTTCTTAAGTTTTCAACTTTACATCGCCTAGGGTCAGATAGGTAAATTTCATGATGTTTTCTATTGTTGTTAATGTCAGTAAGAAAGCCTTCTTTTTCTATATATTCATTCATCTTATTAATTGATTCTATTTCATTGTCATAGGAGCCAATATGCATTATTTGAACACATAGTCCTTCTCGCCATTTTAAATATTTTGCTTTTAATAGATTAAGGTCGGGTTTTTTATTTTGTAATTTTTCTTTAGCCCATAAAAAAACCTCTTCTGTTACAAATTCAGGTTGTCTAATTAATGAGGTCCATAAAAAATCATTTTTATCTTTAATTGCTCCACCCCTATAGTTTTCATCATCAAACCACCATAATCCTTCTAGTGGAGGTACAACATAATCAAAATAATCCTTTGGTTCGCTTCCATCCATTTTACTCATTTTTATTGTATATGATAAGCCATAGAGAATTTCCATTGCTTCTTTATATTCTTGAGATGTATTTGGATTGCCCTTTCCATCGACTGATATAAAAACCATTTCTGGAACTTCTATTAAACTTGGCTTTTTCTTAGGTAAGTATAAATCCTTGTATTCTTTTTTGTAATCAAATTTCTTTTCCATTTTCCTCTCCTATTGGTATTATTATTTCAGTTATATATTTTTTAGGATTACCCTTGAAATTTTTCCCTGGTCCTTTAATATGTATTTCTCTAGTTGGTGTTTTCATAATATAATTATTGTTATTACAATAATCTATTATATTTTTATAAGCCTTATTAATTGATTCATAACTACCTATATGGGTAGTTTTAATTCCCTTTACAGATGGAATTACCTTAAACTTAATGTTATTATAGTTTTCTATTTTTTTACAAACAGGCAAACAAACCTCTATTTCCGCCTCTTCTTCAAAAGCATAATCGTAATATAAACAAAATGAATTTCCTATTATCTTATCTTTACCGACTTTGTATATTTCATCTATGTATTTTCCAACATCACTATATTTTCCCTTATATTTATAGGACAAAACCATTTTTTCTTCTATTTCTACCACTTCAAAACTATAATCCTCTTTCTTTTCCCCCTCCTTTATTTTTTTACTTAAATATAAATCTATATATTTAATTTGTTCCTCTCCTTTTTTTATCTTAGCCAGTATATTTTCTTTTTTCTCAAGTAAATAATAGGACAAATCTTCTTGGTCTTTACAATTTTCCATAACCTCTTTCATTTCAGAAATTGAAAAATCCAAATATCTTAAGATATTTATTATTTTAGCTTGTTTAAAATTATTCTCATTATAAAGTCTATGTCCCTTTTCATCTCTTGAAAAAGGCTGTAGTATTTTTTCTTTATCATAATAATATAAGGTCTTAATTGTTAAATTAGTAATTTTTGAAAACTCACTTATTTTATACATTTCATCACCTATTACAATTATAGACTATACTCTACACAGTAGAGCAAAAAAATAGAAGACCTAAGTAAGTCTTCTACTTTTTCCCTATATTTTTTTAATTTCTATATTTCTAGCATTTATATTTTTTAAAAAATCCTCATCATGTTCTACTAATATTATTGTAGGTTTATAGCTTAAAATCATTCTTTCTATTTGTAGTCTTGTTATTATATCCAAATAGTTTAAAGGTTCATCCCAAATATAGATATTGGCTTCTTCACATATACTTTTAGATATTAGGACTTTCTTCTTCTGTCCACTACTATAGGAGCCTATGTCCTTATTGAAGGTATCTCTGTCAAAGCCCATCTTTCTAAGCAGTGTTAGAAATTTTGTCTTATTTATATTATTATCCTCAATAAAATCGTCTAAGGAACCTTTTATCCAGTTGAATTCCTGAGGTAAGTAGGAAATTTTTAAATTACTTGCTAATTTTAAGCTTCCATTTCTTTTTATATTAAAACCTACTATTGATTTTAAAAAACTACTTTTCCCCGCACCGTTTTCTCCAGTAATTGTTACAATTTCCCCATTTTCTATTGCAAAATCAAAGGGTTCAAATATACTTTTATCGTTAAATGATATTGAATAATTTTCTGCTACTATAAGGTTTTTACTATGATGAGCTACAGTTTCTAGGACTAGATCATCTTCAAACTCTATGTTAGTAAGTAGACCTGTTTTTTCCTTTAATGTTTTTTTGTATCTTTGCTCAAGATTTTTTGACCTTTGCATCATTTTTGCAGATTTATGACCAATATACCCCTTATCTGCTTTTATTCCCGATATTTTTTGTCCCTTTGTAGCTTCTACCCTATCAGACCAAGTAGCTTTTTCCTCAGCTGATTTTTCCAATCTGCTTATTTCCTTTTTTAGTTTCTCGTTTTTGTTTCTATTAAATTCATCTTCAGCATCTTTGTTTTCTTTCCAAGTATCATAATTTCCTTTTTGTAATACTATTTTTTTCTTTTCTATTGTAAGAACATGATCTATTGTATGGTTTAGAAAATTTCTATCATGGGAAACTAGTATAAATCCTGATTTTTTATTTAAATATTCAGCTAAAATTCTTCTTCCCTTTATATCTAAACTATTTGTAGGCTCATCTATTAATAAAAAATTGTTGTCAGATATAAACATAGAGGCAATTAATACCTTAGTTTGTTCTCCGCCGCTTAAAGTATTAAAGGGCCTATATAAAATATCCAAGTCGACATTTAAGAGATTTAATTCTCTTTCAAGTTTCCACAGCTCATAATTTCCCTTTATTTCCTCTACTACATCAACAGTTAAATAATCTTCATTTTTTATTTCATATGGAAAATATTCAAAATGAACTTTACTGCTAATAGTACCACTATAATCCAATTTTCCCAATAAAATATTTAAAAATGTGGATTTGCCATAACCATTTCTACCAATTAAACCTAATTTCCAATTACTATCCAGTTGTAAACTAATATTTTCAAATATAGGTTTTATATCACCAATATAGGTAAATTCTAAATTTTTTATATCTATTATAGACATTAACTCTCCTTTCTATTAATTAGTTAATAATGTAAAGTTTCCATTTTATCACCTCCAAGTTTATGTTTCTATGTAGTTTTACTATTATTTTCTATTTAAATCATGGGCATAAAAATATAGTTTTGTTGAGCTCTAATGTCAGATTTCTCCAAGAGTAGTTTGCTACGATTGGCTTGAAATTACGACTGAAGCCCTAGTCAAAATCTTTGATTTTGTTACAGGTCTCATGCAATCTGTTGACCAAGTTTATCTTAGACACAAT
>NZ_JBASWB010000034.1:0-20215 GCF_049276255.1 Miniphocaeibacter sp. | reverse complement strand
TTTTCTTCTAGTTTTTCCACTTCTTCTATTGCATTATCCAGTAATATTCCTAGACATCTTACAAGGTCTGTAGTTTTCATATTAATTCTATCTACTTCATTTAAGACCTCTAGGTGGAATTCTATTTCTAATTCTTCCATTTTACTCATTTTGGAAAGAAGAAGTCCCTTTACTTCGTTGGATTTTATTTTCTTTAACTGGGTGTTTTTACTTATTTGTTTTCCCAGCTTTTCTTCAAATTCATCAAATACATCTTTTAAATAAAGTCTAACTCCGTCGTAATCTCCTTCTTCTGCTTGAAGCAAGACTCCTGTAAGAAGATTTTTATAATCATGATTGTATTTTCTAATATCTTCTTGCATGGATTCTAAGGGCTTAATATAGGTTTCTTGTTGAAGAATTATTGTTTCGTTAAGGTGCAAGTTTTTCCTTACAAACCCAAATAATCCATACCCAAAAATTCCCAAAGTTACTACTAAAAAATACAAAAATTCCATATACAGCATATTACGAGTATAATATTTCTCTCCCGATAAAATATAACGTAGTGGTCCATAGTTAATAGTTTCTATTATCAAGTAGATAATTATAAACCACTTTATTTTTTTACCATCTATACCATATAGTATTGGAATTTTTTTATTGTTTTTTTCAATATTAAAAATATTAAATAAAAAATACATAAGGTTAAAAAGGTAAGTGTCCATTCGACTAATAAAGCATTATATATATCCTTAAAATATAGACTAATGTCATAAAGTTTATAATGGATGAACATATTTATTATATTATATATAATGACTGTTGTTTCAATTATAAACATTCCTTTATAATCCAATACCTTTCCATATAATATTTTTGTCATAATAAGTATTAATAGTAAATTCATTATACTAAAAACCAAATCCCTCTCAACAATCATATTATTATATACAAAATAATATATACCCCACTGTTCTAATTGCAGCACTAATACGAAAACAAAAAGTCCCTTTAAAAAAATTTCCTTGGTAAAATCCTTATAGAATAATTCCAAAAATTTTATATAGATGATTCCCTTTATTATAAATCTAGGTATTCCTTCAAATAAATGATAAATTTCCATCCTTACCTCTCATTAATAAAAAATTTTCTACTTCCTTGATTTTACTTCTAGATACCGGACATCTTAATCCTGTTTCTAACTCTAAGACACTATCCTTTTTATTTAAGGATGTAATTTTCTCCCTATTCACTAAGACAGACCGATGAGACCGACAAAAGTCCTCTCCTAATTCCCTTTCTATTTCTCTTATTTTCCCAAAAAACTCATAGGAGCGGTCTATTGTATATAGTACGATTCTGTGGGCTTTCTCTGAAGTTTGGAAATATAGTATTTCATTATATGGTACCTTGTAAATCGTATCAAAAACTGAAACTGAATAATACTTACTTTCAGAAGCCGGTTCATTAATAAGCCTTTCCTCTACTGAGTCGATTGCTTGGGTTATTTGTTTTATAAACTCACCTTCATTGTCCTTAATAATATAGTCTAATGCTTCTAGCCTATACTTAAAGGTCTCCATTAAAAGATTGTCATAGGAGGTTATGTAGATAATAAATCCCCTGCTATCTCTTTTTCTAATTTCCTTACCTAGGTCAAATCCATTTAGATTTGAGTTGTTAAAATCTATGTCTAAAAAATAAATTGAACGTTGTTGAACAGTTTCCAAATTATTTATAAAGTCTTCCGGTCTTTCATAAGTTCCCTTAATTTCAATATCATAACCCTGTATTAATATATATTTTTCAACTTCTCTTTTTATTAACTGCAAAATATTTTTATTATCTTCACAAATATATGCCTCTATCAATGGTATCCTCTTTTCATATAAATATCTAATCAATTAATTAAAATATTTTATATTATACCATTTATAAAAAAAATCGGCTATTTAAAGCCAATTAATTTTTTATTCATCTATTCCATTTTTTCTATAAACATATATAAATATTATTGCTGGAATTATTACCCATGCTGCAAGTACTATCCAATCTTTTGTAGACAGGGCATAATTAATATTTTCTATCATACCATTTAAATAACTATCCATTACTCCCGATATTGTAAGCATACTAATTTTCCCTATAAACTCAGAGAACATGGAAAATGTTGGTAACATTACTAAAACCATAATTATAGGCATTGTTGTAGTAGAAACATGAGCTTGACTTTTACCAAAAATACCAAATATAAATCCTATTAATATCATTGATATTATTCCTATTATATTTAGTAGGAGATACATAGGTATATTAATATTACTATAGGAAAACTGTGTTACTAACGGAGTTACTAAAGCAGTTATTAACATTACTAAAAAAGGAATTAAGGCACTTCCTAATAAATAGTCGCCACCTGTTATAGATGATGTCATTAAGGCCCTTAAGGTATGTTTTTCCTTTTCCTCTGCAACCATTGCAGCTGTTAAGGATATTCCAACCATAGAAATATTAAATCCTACTGTCATTATAAAACTATACCCCGGTACTGCTCCCTTGAAAAAATAGCCAAATATTAAGCCTAATAATATTACCAAAAATGGACTCATTATATAGTAAGTATTTCTTGAAAATATTTTTAATTTTAAACCTGCTATAGCAGAAATTTTTCTAATACTAATATTCATTACTTAATACCCTCCCTGTTAATTTAATAAATACATCTTCTAATGTTGGCTCTGAAGAGTGAATTGATTTTACTCTTTTCTTTCTTATTAAATCAAATAAAGTTTCAAGTTCAGGTGAATCCTCTTGAAATGAAATATTTTCATTATTATCCAACATTACTTCAAAGGATTGTTTTTGATTATGCTTTAAAATTATTTCCTTTGGTTTTCCTTGCTCTACTATTACTCCCTCATTTATTAAGGCAAGATTATCACAAAGCTTATACGCTTCTTCCATATTATGAGTAGTTAAAAATATTGCTGTACCGGCATTTCTAACTTCAAGTAAGAGTTCATGTATTGCTAAGGATGTACTTGGGTCCAACCCACTTGTCGGCTCATCTAAAAATAAAATTTCCGGACTATGAACTAAAGCCCTTGCAAGTACCAGTCTTTGCTTCATACCTTTTGATAATTTTTCAGCAGGTTTTTTCTTATCATTTTCAAGTCCAACCCTTTTTAAGAGCCTATTTGCTTCCGATACTGGAACATTGTGAATATTACAATAAACCTTCATATTTTCTGCTACTGTTAATTTTTCATAAACTCCACTATTGTCTGTTACAAGCCCAATTTTCCCGTAAATTTCAGAAGTAATATTCTTAGCATTTCTGCCGAGTATAAAGGCCTCTCCTCCCGATGGTTCCAATTGTCCTGTCATCATTTTAATTGTAGTTGTTTTTCCCGCTCCTGACGGTCCTAAGAAGCCAAATATTTCTCCGTATTTTATTACGAAATCCAATTTTTTTAAAGCTTGCTTTCCATTAAAGCTTTTAGATATATTTTTTACTTCTAATGCATTTAAGTTTTTGTCCATAACTTCCTCCTAACAATATTTCGTATTTCTATAATATCAATATGTAGGTTTTTCCCTTGTTTACTTCTTGAAATGCTTAATTTCTTTCTTGAATAACAAAATTTATTCTATTTTTTATAAATAATTAATAAAAGCACTATTATTTTTATTACTTTTAGGTTATTATACAATATGTATGAAATTTTATTAGGAGGAGTATATGTCTATTGCATATGTCTTTGCTCTTTTAGGAGGTCTTGCCCTGTTTTTATATGGCATGGATTTAATGAGTGAAGGATTAGAACTAGTTGCTGGAAATAGGTTACACAATATAATTGAAAAACTTACTTCCAACACCGTTAAAGGTATCCTTGTTGGTACTGTTGTTACAGCCATTATACAGAGTAGTTCCGCTACAACTGTTATGGCAGTTGGTTTTGTAAATTCCGGTTTAATGACTTTGCAACAAGCTGTTGGGGTTATTATGGGTGCAAATATAGGTACTACAGTTACAGGTCAACTTGTAGCCTTAAATATTACCGAATCCGCTCCATTAATGGCTTTTTCCGGATTTGCTATGTTTAAATTTATAAATAAAAATTCAGTAAAATATCTTGGTCAAGTTATTATGGGATTAGGTATTCTTTTTATGGGAATGTCTATTATGTCAGACTCTATGAGTCCTTTACAAGAAAGTCAAACTTTTGTAAATATAATGACTAAAATTTCCAATCCGATAATGGGTGTACTAGTTGGTACTCTTTTTACAGCTATTATCCAATCATCTAGTGCTTCTTTAGGTATTTTACAGGCTTTGGCAAATAAAGGGTTAATTGGTTTCCATGGAGCAATTTTTATTGTTTGTGGTTTTAATATAGGTACTTGTATAACCAGTATACTATCTGCATTAGGAAGTTCTAAAAATGGAAAAAGGACTGCTACCGTTCACGTTTTATTTAATATCTTTGGAACTATTATATTTTTAATACTTATATATATTTTCCCACTGGAAGAAATAATAATTAAATTTTCTAAAGATTTACCGGCAGCCCAAATTGCAAATATGCATACCTTATTTAACATATTAGCAACGCTAATACTTTTCCCTTTCTCAAAGTTTTTAGCAACATTAGCTACAAAACTTATCCCTGGAAAAGACCCTGCTACAGAAGACCTATCACTTCAATATATAAATGTAAAAAAACAACACGATGCTCCTTTACTTCTTACTGATGTGAAAGCAGAAGTAAAGAGAATGTTAGATATTGCAAAAGAAAATTATAGACTATCTATTGAACTTTTTCATAATTATGATGAAGGCAAATATAAAAAATTATTACACAATGAAGATATTATAAATTATTTAAACTCTAATATAACTAAATATATTATTGATATTCTTAGTGAATTCATGGATGACTCTACAGCATCAAGTTTTACAGCATACATGAGAATTGTAAGAGATGTAGAAAGAATTGGAGACCATAGTAAGGCTATAGCTGAATACGCTAAGGCTTCATATGAAAGACAATTAACCTATAGTGATGACTGCTACAATGAGCTTAAGTTTTTAGATAAATCCGTAGAGCAACTTTATACTGTTTTAGAAAATGTTGCAGATCCGGAGGAAAGAAGGGTTTTAAATTATAGTTTAAATAAAAATTTCGAAAATAAAGTTGAAGACTTTAGAACTCTCCATATTGAAAGAATGAAAGATGGAATATGTGATCCTGAAAGTGGAGTTTACTATGAAAAGACTTTAAGTAATTATGAAAGAATATTTTCATATTTAGACAATATAAATAAACTATTTGTTTAATACATTTTATTAAATATTATTTAATAGCTTATATTTCTTAATTATAAAAAGATACAATATAAAAATATATTGTATCTTTTTTTCTAACTATTTATATATGGCTTTAAATTCTAAAAGAACAATAGCATTTGTATCTAAAATAAAACTATAATTAAAACCATTTTGAACACTTACATCAAAAACAGATATTTTAGGAACTGACATAGTACTTAAATATTCCCTTGACTCTAAATCTAAGGGATATTTAGACTTAAAATTTTGAAATAAATAATATATAGCCCCACTATTTCTAGAATAATCAAATCTTTTAACTTGGTAATAATTGTCTTTTATATCTGGAATTTCTATATTATAAAGGACGGTTTTACTTTCTAAAAACCGAAGCTGTTCACTTAAATTAGGATTAAAATAATTCGGATTCCATAATAACAGTTGATAATTATCCCCTTCTTGTAACAACATACATTCCTTTCCTAAAAACCTTACATTTCCTTTTAATCTAGAAGCTAATAATAAAACATTATAAACAGGCTTTTTACCCTTATAATTGTGAAATAATTCTAAACTATTAAATTTATTTTCTTTATCAAATTTATAGTTCATATAAATTCCTGCATTTAACCAAAACCCATAGGATTCTATTAATAAGTCTAATTTCAAAACTTCTTGTAAAATAATAGCAGCTCTAAAAAATGTACCGTTAATACTTTGCTTTTCACCAGTTAAAGTGTTCCATTCACTTAAGACTAAAGGTATACTATTATTCCATTGTTGAACTATGTTCTTTATGTTTATTACCTCTTTATATACAAATTCATTAAAAAAATCCATATTTGTAACTTCATTTTTATTATACTTATATATTCTATTAGGATCTGAGGAATAACTTAAAAAATCACAAAGGGGAACAATTTTCTTTATATAGATATCCTGTTCTTTTTTGCTACTAAAGGAATAATTAGGATATTTTAAAGGGATAGATGCACCAATTTCTATAGCACTGTCAATTAGTTTTACCTGGTCGTAAATCATTTTAAATATTGAATTGCTTTTTTCAATATTATCAACATCAAAGATACAATTTATTCTTATATTATTAAAGAAGAATTTACCATAGATATTTTTATAGTTTCTAAAAAAATTTAACATTTGCCAATAATAATTATTTTTTTTATTAAGGATATCTGAAATAGATATTTGATAAAAAATACCAATAGAATTTTTTACTAAATATTCAACTACCGAGTCAAATTTCCCAAATTCAGAAAAAATATAATAATCCTCTACTTCAAATTCTAAATATGAATCAGGATAAGATGTGTATATACTAGATAATCCAATATAATTTATTCCTATATCTTCTTTAATCATTTCTAATTCAGTAAAATTTTCATAATCCAGTAGTAGATCTAAAGAACCAACATGAATAATTTTTTGCGGATTGATCTGACCTCTATTTATTGAAGAATCTATTATAAGTTTCTTATTGTTTTCTATTATATATTCTTGCTTTATATCTTCTACTGGAGTATTTATAAAGGAGTATAGAATTTCAAAAATATCTTTATTTTTTTCTAAACCATCACTTTCAGTATCTAAATTAAGCTCTTCACTATCTCCATTATTTTGTTTTCTATACTCTGAAGGAGTACAATTAAATACTTCTTTGAAGCCTCTCCTATAGGTTCTACCATTACCAAAACCATTTTTTATCGCTATTTCTTCTATATTAAGACTAGAATAGAGTAAATCCTTAAGACTTTTGGTGGATCTTAAATCATTTAAATATTTGGAAAATAATTCTCCTGTTTCCTCTTTAAATAGTTTTGATAAGGTAGATGATGACATATAATATTTTTGTGCTAAGCCATCAATACTTATTTTTTTGTCATAATTCTTATCCATATCTTTTAGTATATCTATTATCTTTTGATTTTTTACATATGTATTTTTTATATCTTTCTCTTTATTAAAATAAGAAATTAAATATAGCATTATTTTATTTATAGATATGTTCATACTTATATTAGTTGTTGATGAAGGATTTGAATAGTACATTAAAAGTCTTGCTAATTCTGTCCTTAACTCATTTATAGATCTTGACTTTCCTGTTTTTTCTTCATTAGGAAACAATTCAAAAGTTGATGAAGTAAACTCATCGTAAATAGATATAAAATAGGAGTTATTTATAGTTACTATAACTAGTATATTATCTATATCACTAATGTTTTCTAAAATGAAACTTTTATTTCTATTTATTACCATAATATTTCCCTTACTCATATTATAGTTAATGCCATCTAAATATATATTTGTAACTCCCTTAAGCTGAAATAAAATTGTAGTTTCAAAAGTATATTTTTCTATAATTTTATTTTTATTTAAGTCTATATTTAAAATATTAAATTTATTATCAGTCATTTTTTCTCCTTATATAATCTACTGAGTAACTACAGTCTTTATTTTAAATTTAATTATATCATAATGGTAAATTAATGGTATGATAATCGGACATTTTTTTCTTCACTTTATTAAGAAAATAGAATATAGTTCTTTTTAGAAAAAATCAATATTGTGCAAAGGTTTTTCTTGTTATATTATTAGTGCTACAAGGTACATAAAATTTATTAATATTTTGGAGGTTATTATGCAAGAAAAGAAAAAATTTTTTTATGGATGGTGGATAGTTATAGGCTCTATTTTAATTACTGCCACAATAGTGCCTAGTGTTATGGCTATGGCTGGTAAGTTTACAATCCCTGTTATAACAGAACTTGGAATAACAAGGACATCTTTTACTCTTGGAAATTCTTTACTTCATGCAATGGGTATATTTTTCTCACCAGTTATTACTAAAAAACTAGCTAAGGGAAATATGAAAAAAATTCAAAGTATCAGCATCCTACTTTTTACACTGGTATTTGCTACATATGGTTTAGCACAAAAACCAATTCATTTTTATATTTCATCTGTTATTTTAGGGGTTCTGTACCTTAATACATCATTAATCCCTGTTTCAATTATGATTAATAACTGGTTTGAAGAAAAAAGAGGATTAGCTATGAGTTTAGCTATGACAGGAATTGGAGTTGGTGGATTTGTTTTAAGTCCTCTAATTACATCTTTAATAGGCAAATTTGGTTGGAGAAATTCATATTTTATTTTTGCTTTTATAATGTTAATTATAGCTTTGCCTATCTCCTTATTTGTTTTTGCCAAATCACCAGAAGACAAGGGTTTAAAACCATACGGATATAATCCTGAAGCTAAAAATACGAAAACATCATCAAGTGATGGGGTACAATTGAAATTCTCTTTAACAAGTAAAGAGTCCTTTGTTAAACCATTTTTCATACTAATGATTATAGGAATGATTACTAATGGGTTAGTTAGTAACGGTGCTTTAGGACAATTCCCTCCTGCTTTAGAGGAATTACATGGTCCTGCAACTCAGGCTATTATTGTATCACTATATTCTGTATTTGGAATATTTGGAAAACTAATTATAGGTTGGATAAATGATAGGTTCGGACTAATACAAGCTTCTTTAGTTGGTTGTATTTCCTTTGCTATTTCCTTTGCTTGTATGCTATTAGCCGAAAATATAACTGTTCTTTATATTATGACTGTATTTTTTGGTATAGGAATGGCAATAGGAACTGTTCTTCCTCCTCTAATTACCAGTGCTATTTTCGGACAGGAACGATACGGTGAATTTTATGGTTATGTAAGTAGTGCAACTCAAGTTGGTTTATCATTAGGGTCATTACTTGTAGCATCAATCTTCGATTTAACAAATACCTATAAGGTAGCTTGGATTGTTATGATAATTTTAACATTGGCGACTTTATTCTGTTGGATAATATCATACAAAGCTTCTTTTAAGTATAAAAAAACAACAAAATAATATTTAAAAAAATTTTTAATATCTAATATATATAGGAGGTATATTATGAGTAAAATTGCATTAGATTATATTGATAATAAAAGTGATGAGCTAAAAGATTTAGCTATGAACATTTGGGAAAATCCTGAAGTAGCTTTTAAAGAGGTTAAGGCTTGTAAATGGATTTCTGAATATTTAGAAAAAGAAGGATTTAATGTAGAAGTAGGAAAATTCGGTGTACCTACATCAATAAGAGCTACTTGGGGTGAAGGTAAGCCTGTAATTGGTCTATTAGGAGAATATGATGCACTGCCAGGTATGAGTCAAAAAGTTAGCACCAAAAAAGAATCTATTAAAGACGGTGAACCTGGTCATGCTTGTCAACATAATCTACTTGCTGTTGCACATTTAGGTGCTGCAATAGCCTTAAAAAAAGAAATGGAAGAAAAAAATTTAAAGGGCACCGTTGTTTTTTATGGCTGTCCTGGAGAAGAAACTCTTACAGGTAAAGGTTTTATGGCTAGAGGAGGAGCTTTTACAGACTTAGATGTAGCCTTTGCTTGGCATCCTGGTACCTCTAATATTGTTTTAAGAGGTGTAATGACTGCATCAAATTCTTTCAAATTCCATTTTAAAGGTATTACAGCTCATGCTGGTGCTGATCCACAAAATGGTAGGTCAGCTTTAGACGCTGTTGAACTCACTGATGTAGGGGCAAATTATTTAAGAGAACATGTTACTGATGATGTTAGAATCCACTATACAATAACAAATGGTGGTCAAGCACCTAACATAGTTCCTGATAAAGCATCTGTTTGGTATTATGTTAGAGCTTTAAGTAGGGAAACTGTTGAAGATACCTATGATAGATTGATTAAAGTTGCCAAGGGTGCTGCTATGATGACAGAAACCAATGTTGAAATAGAATATTTAGGTGGTTCTTATGAAACTCTAAATAATAAAATTTTAGGTGATTTAATATTTGAATCTATGAATACAATTCCAGCCCAGGATTGGTCCAAAGAGGATATTGAATTTGCAAAAGTTTTAGAAGAAAATAAAACTAATAAAAAAGGAGCTTTTGAAGCAGGTGATACTAAAGACGTATATTTATTTAGTGGAAAACCTATTGATGGAAAATCAAATAGCTTTAACTCAACTGATGTTGGAGATGTACAACATATAGTTCCAGGAGCAATGTTTATGACAGCAACTGCTAATATAGGAGCAGCAGGTCATAGTTGGCACAATACAACTTGTGGAGCTACAGAAATAGGATTTAAAGGAATGTTATATGCTGCAAAAGTAATGGCAGATTCTTCTTTAAAACTAATTAATGATCCAGCTATCGTTGATAAAGCAAAGGAAGAATTTGAAAAATCAATGAATGGAAAAAAATATATTTGTCCAATTACAGAAGATGTTAAGTTCCCAAATTAAAAAAAATACTTTCTAATAAAATGTAATATTTCTTTATACTGGTAATTAAAATAAATAGCCTGTATTTTCAAATACAAATAAAAAATATTTCAAAACTTAAATTATATAAGCAAAAATGCACTAAAGTTAAAATAACTTCAGTGCATTTTTTTATTCTTTATTTTCTAATTCTTCTAGTAATTCTCTTACTTTTTTGTTTTTTCTAGGGTCAATAAAATTTTCATCTATTTCAACTATTGGTTTTAGAACAAAGTCCCTATTATATAAATCAATGTGGGGAATTTTTAAATCAGCTTCATCTATAATTTCATTATCATAATAGATTATATCTAAATCAATTGTTCTAGGCCCCCAGGTTATAAGTCTTACTCTTTCAAGTTCTGCTTCAATTTGTAGTAATTCCTTTAGTAAATCTCTTGGAGAAAGTTCTGTCTCTACTTTTATTGCCATATTTAGAAAATTATCTTGATCTGTATAACCGTAAGGCTCGGTTTCTAAAATAGAAGATCTTTTTAAAACATTACCAACTCTTTTATTTATTAAAGTAATTGCATCTTCTAAATATTTATTCCTATCTCCCATATTTGAACCTAGGGCAATAAATGCTATCATATAAATTCCTCTACCATTCTTACAGCCTCAAGGTTTTCTTTTACATCATGAACTCTTGCTATTTCAATCCCCTTTGTTCTTGCATAAACTGAAATTCCAATTGTTCCAAACAATCTATCTGCTGCATCTTCATGATTTAAAGTCCGTCCAATAAATTTTTTTCTTGATACTGCTAATAAATGTGGTAAATTTAAACTATCAAAGTAAGATATATTTTTTAATAATTCTATATTATGTTCTGCATTTTTACCAAAGCCAATACCTAAATCAATTATAATTTTATTTTTCTCTACACCATTTTCATAAGCATAATTAATTTGTTTTTCTAAAAATTCATAAACTTCTTTTACTACATTATCATAGTGTGGTTTAACATGCATTGTCTTAGGTTTACCCTTTATATGCATTAAAATTAAGGGTACTTTGGTTTCTGCTATAACCTTAACCATATTTTCATCAAAGGTTAAGCCTGAAATATCGTTTATTATATCTACTCCATTTTCAATGGCAGCTAAGGCAGTTTTTGCTCTATAGGTGTCAACAGATAGTAAAATTTCAGGATATAATCTTTTTATTTCCTTTATTACAGGACAAACACGGTTAATTTCATCTTCCACATCTACAGGGTCAGAACCTGGCCTTGTTGATTCTCCACCAATATCTAAAAATGTAGCACCTTCTTCTATTAGCTTTTCAGCCCTTTTTATTGCATCATCAGTATTATAGGTCCTTGAGCCTGAATAGAAAGAATTATCAGTTACATTAATTATTCCCATAAAATCCATTTTCTTAGAAAATTCTTTTATTGTTCCGTCTTTTAAAACTATATGCTTCATTTAAGCATCGCCTCGCTTATTATTTTTGCAAAAGCATTGTGATTGTGAATACTTTCAAAACTTTCTACTAATATTTTATATCTACTTGCTATTTTGTTTTCATCTAATCGAATTTTAACTTCCCTACAAACATCTTCAACAAATCTAGGATTTTCATAGGCATATTCTGTTACATATTTTTCATCAGGTCTTTTTAAAAGTGCATATACAGGTGAAGATGCTGAATCTTCTGAAATTTTTACTAAATCCTCTATCCATATAAATTCATTAGACCTGACAGTTATAGAAATATTTGCTCTTTGATTATGTGCACTAAATTCAGATATTTCCTTTGAACATGGGCATAGTGTTGTTGCAGGTGTATTTACAGTCATTTCAAATTCAAAGGTTTCACCTAACCAAGCCTTATATTTTACACCAACATTTATAAATGAAACCTTTTTTGAAACAGGTGCTTCTTTTTTTATAAAATATTCAAATTCAAGTTCTATAAAACTCTTTTTAGCACCTAGTTTTTCCTGTATTACTGCCAACATATTCTTTATATGCTTTAAGTCTATTTGATTGTTTTCTTGAATTATATCTACAAATCTAGACATATGGGTACCTCTTTGAGAAGGATCCAAGTCTACAGAAAGACTTATTCTTGCATGAGTCGTTTGCCATTTTCCATCTTTATTTTTAATTTCAATAGGAAAGACTAAGTCTTTAATTCCTACTTCGTTTAAATATATATCTCTTTCATCAACTTGTTGTTGAACATCTTTCATTAGTTGCCTCCTTATTCTCCTCTATAAACAATTCCAGATGTTTTAGTTTCCCATACTTCTATTTCATATAATCTGCAGTTATCTCTTTTAACCAATGGCTCTAATTTATTCCAAATATATTCTGCTATATTTTCGGCAGAAGGTTGTTCTATAAAATCATTTAAATATCCATGATCAAATTCATATAATATTTTTTCATTTACTAAATGTTTTAATTCAACAAAATCAAATATCATATCTTCCTTATCTTTTGTACCTTCAAGTTTAACTACTAATTTATAGGTATGACCATGTAGCCTTTCACATTTTCCTTTATAATGAACTAAATTATGTGCTGCATCAAATTCAAATTCCTTTATTAATATCATAATTGCCTCCTATTGTTCTATTTATAATTTTAACATTAAATTCTGTTTTATTATATATTTTTTGTTAATTTATTTAATTAGTTCTTGCTTATTTATTAATAGATTTCTTAATTTAGAAATAAGATAAAATGACCCTGTTAAAACAATTACATCATTTTCACTATTACCCTTTAATATTGCCTTTAAAGCATCTTCAGGATTTTTAAAAGCATTGATGTTTTCTGTATATTTTCCTAAAATAACCTTCATTTCTTCAACAGTCATCTCTCTACCTTTAAAGGGTACTTCTGCTAAATAATAATCTGCATTTAATGATGATATTATTTTAAATATTTTTTCATATTCTTTATCCTTTAATACACCTATGAGAATTTTTAATGTATCATATTTTTCAGTCTTTAAAAAATCTACTAAATTATTTATTGAGTCCTCGTTATGAGCCCCATCAATTAATATTTTAGGCGACTTAGATACCCATTCCAGTCTACCAGGCCAAGAAGTTTTTAATATGCCCTCTCTTATATTTTCTTCTGAAAGATTAAGTAATTTTTCTTCCTTAAGCTTTTCTAAACATAATAATGCCAATGCACAGTTATATACCTGATATTTTCCAACCATATTGGTTTTAATATTCTTATATTTACCATATGAAAAAATATTAAATGTAGAATTTAAGCTAATATTTTTTATATCTTTTTTATTTAAAATATTAAGTTTCGCATTTTTTTCTTCACATACTTTTTTTATTACTTCCAAGGCTTTTTCATCTGAAGGGTAGGCGACTACATTATCATTTTCTTGAATTATTCCAGCCTTTTCATAGGCTATTTCTTCTAAAGAATTGCCAAGTATGCCTATATGATCTATTCCAATATTGGTTATTACCGATAATGCTTTCTTTTTAAATATATTTGTTGCATCATATCTACCACCTAGTCCTACTTCAAATATGGCAAAATCTACCTTCTTATCCTTAAAATAAAGTAAGGCCATGGCAGTAAAGGCTTCAAAATAAGTTATAAAATCATCTTTCCCATAATTTTTAAGCCAAATATTTTTAATTTTATTTAAGTAATCATAGGCAATTTCATAACTAATAAAATCATCATTTATTCTAATACCGTCATTATCTGAAATAATAGAAGGACTGGTAAATAAACCAACCTTTAATCCACTTTCTTTTAAAATAGACTGTAAATAAATACAGGTAGAACCTTTTCCATTTGTTCCACCTATGTGAATTACTTTTAAATCTTTTTCTGGATTATCTAACAAATCCAAAAGTTTTTTCATTCTACTAAGACCTAGACTAATTCCCTGTTTTTGCCATTCTCTTTCTTCGCTAATAAATAAAATTCTATTAATTTCTTCCTGTATTTCAAGTAATTCAGTATTATCTAAATCCTTTAAATATTTTCTTAATAATTTATATTTATCTACTAAATTACCGGTTTTTTCTATTTCATCTATTAAAATACCATCTAATATTAAATTCTCTTCCAATTTACTTAAATAGTAATTTAAATCTTGTTCATTTATAATTTCCATAAATTTCCCCAAAAAATTAAGAGGACAATCCCCTTATGAACCGTCCCCTTAACTAATTTTTATTATATTTCTTAGTCCATATTATCACTTAATTATATCATAGTAATAGTAGTTTAACTATATTTCTAATATTTGAAAAATAGTTTATACATAAATATCTTTCTTAATATATTTTATGTAACCTAAGAAAACCGCTACTAAGGCATAAATTAATCCTAAACCTAATAGGTTTAGTTCCAACCTGCTTTCACTTAAAATATAGGATACTTCTGCATACCCATATGGAGTAATATATTTTAGAAAATCTACTCTTGTTGTTATATTTTTTATTATATTACAGAAATAGAATATAGCCGTTAAACCTATTCCAACTCCTACACTATTTTTTCTAAAAAATGCAGATAATCCAAAACAAATTGAAGCAATTTCAATTTGCATTATAAGAAAGGCAATATGTATTAATAAAAAATTTTTAATTCCTAATTTTTCTCCAATTAATAAAAATGATATGGCAGAAAATAAGGTTATTACAATATTTAGAATTAAAATTTGAATTATTATAGATAAGTATTTTTCAAATATTATTCTACTTCTACTTATAGGATGGGATAGTAGGAACTCGGCAGTTCTATCCTTTTCTTCTTTTGATAAAATACTTATTCCCAATAAAGCTGAGAAAAAACCTCCAGCTATTCCTATAATATTTCCAGCTTCAACTCCATAATAACCCATAGCTGTACCTATATTTATCTTATCCATTCCAAAAGCTGAAGTGAAACTACCCATATTTTCAAAAAGATTATTAATTCCATCCATATCCTTTTTCATTTCAGGATATATTAACATAATTATTATCATTAAAATTGTTAATATAGATGTCCAAATAAAAAGTGAAAGCCTTGCTAATTTAAGCTCATGTTTTAAGATAATCATTATTTTTCACCGCCTTCATCATAATAATGTAAAAATATTTCATCTAATGAAGGCTCTGTAATAGTTAAGTCCTCTAAGTCTAAAGTATTTAAATGCTCAATTAGATTATTTATATTTCCACTGTATAAAAAATTTATTCCTGTATTATTTCTATGAATATCTGTTATTCCTTCAATATATTCGATGTCCCTAATACCAAATAAATTAACTCTTTTTGCTTGTGTACTTGATAGATTAGCTACAGTATCACACGCAATTAATTTTCCTTCCCTTATTATTCCCGCCTTATTACAATATAGTTGTATTTCAGAAAGTACATGGGAAGATAAAAATATTGTAGCTCCCCCTAAATTTCTCTCCTTTATTAGTTGGAAAAATTCTTTTTGCATTAATGGATCTAAGCCACTTGTTGGTTCATCAAGTATGTACAAACTAGGTTTATGCTGAAAAGCACAGACTATGCTAACTTTTTTTCTATTTCCTAAAGATAACTCATCAACTTTTCTATTACAGTCTAAATTGAATCTTTCGCATAATTTTTTTGCTTCTTTTTCAGTATTTTTATTATATAGTTTAGCAGACAAGGAAATTACATCCTTAACCTTCATCCCCTTGTAAAACATTATTTCAGAAGGCATATATCCAATATTTTTTAAATTTTCATACCTATGCTTTTTAATATCTTTATTAAATATTTCCCCCCTACCTTTACTTGGAGAAATTAGACCTAAAAGTAGCCTTATAGTAGTACTTTTCCCTGACCCATTTGGTCCAATAAACCCAAAGATATCTCCTTTTTTAACTTCTAAATTTAAATCTTCTATTCCCCTGGACTTACCATAGTACTTCGTAAGTCCCTCTACTTTAATAATATCCATATTTTCACATCTCTTTTTATTAAATATTCTAATAATTAAAATATGCTAAAAGTTAATTTGACTTCTAGCATATTTACCAATAAACTAATTCCTTTTATCAATATTGATTTTTTTCATTTCCTCTAAAATAAATTCCTTGTCCATATTTATGTTAGAGTAAACTGCTGCAGAAATTACCCCTTCAACAAAAGCAGCATCTACTATTTCTATATTTCTTTTTTTATCCTCATCTAAAAATTCTACAGCCATTTCAGCATTCATCATAGCAGAACCTAAATCATAGAAAATTAATACTCCATCATCTGAATAAACTTCATTAATACCAGCTAAAATCCTATTAATATCCGTTCCTATTCTACCATCATTAGTGCCACCTACAGCTACAACAGGGGCATTCTTAGCCATTTGTTCAGTAATTTCTAAAATACCCTCTGCTAATTTTTCACTATGGGATATTACAACAATTCCTACCATACTACCACCTAGTTAATACTGTCTTTTATTACTTTTAACATTAAATATGTTGAAGTAGCACCTGGATCTTGATGCCCAATACTTCTTTCTCCTAAATAACTTGCCCTACCTTTTTTAGCAATAATTTCTTTAGTATGCTCAACGCCCTTTTCTGCTGCTATAACCATATTTTCCAATATCTGAGTTTCAGATTCATTGTTTTCCAAATCTTTTTTTACAGATAAATATGCTGGTTGTAAAGAGTCAACTATAGTCTTATCATCTAGTTCTGCTTTTCCTCTTAGTTTTATTCCCTTTAAGGAAAGTTCCAGTATTTTTTCTAAATCTAAAACATTTAATTCATCCCTGCCACTAAATTCCTTACTTAACTCCATAAAAGCAGTGCCATATAACGGTCCTGAAGCACCACCAACATTAGATATTAGAAGCATTGCAACTTTTTTAAACAACAATCCTAAATCATCATATTCATTATTTTTAAAGTCTTCTATTACTAAATTAAATCCCTTAGCCATATTATGCCCATGATCTCCATCACCTATAGCTGCATCTAATTCTGAAAGAAAAGACTTATTTTCCTCCATAGTATTACCTATATTTATTATTATATTTTTTATATTATCTACCTTCATAACTACTCCTATTTAAAAAATGGTGCTTTTGTCTCATAATCTAAAAGTTCTTTCAACTCATTATCTAATTTTAACAAGGTAATTGAAAAACCCGCCATCTCTAAAGAGGTCATATATTCACCAACAAAAGTCCTATAAACTTTAATACCCTTATTTTTTAAAATATCATATACAGAATTATTTGCAATATATAATTCCATTAAAGGAGTTGAACCCATACCGTTAACCATAACTGCAACTTCAGAATTAGAATAATCAATATCCTTTAAAATATTATCTAAAAGCTCACTAACAATTTCATTAGCAGTTTTTATTTTCTCTCTACTAACTCCTGGTTCACCATGAATACCTATGCCAATTTCCATTTCGTCCTCATCTAAAGAAAAGTTCGGCTTTCCTACAGCCGGTACTATACATGGAGAAAGTGCCATTCCCATACTTCTAGTATTTTTTATTACTTTTTCAGCTATAGCCTTAACTTCATTTAACTCTGCTCCCTTAGCAGCCTTTGCTCCAGCAATTTTATGTACAAATATGGTTCCTGCTATGCCTCTTCTCCCTGCTGTATAGGTACTGTCTTCAACAGCTACATCATCATTTACAACAACATAATCTACATTTATTCCTTCCATGTCGGCTAAATCTTTAGCCATTTCAAAATTCATTACATCTCCAGTGTAGTTTTTTACAATTAACAAGGTTCCCTTACCAGAATCAACAGCCTTAATAGCTTCAAAAATCTGATCAGGTGTTGGAGAAGTAAATACAGAACCGCAAACAGCCCCATCTAACATACCCTCTCCTACAAAACCTGCATGGGCTGGCTCATGTCCACTTCCTCCACCAGAGACCAAAGCAACCTTATCCTTAATAGGAGAATTTATATTAACAATAACATCTGTTCCCTCTAACCTTTTCAAAGTATTTGGATTTGCTTTTAACATTCCTTCTAACATTTCCTCTAAAACATTTTCCGGATCATTGATTATTTTTTTCATATTTTCCTCCTCGATATAATGTAATGTATAGACATTATTTCTTATTAATTATGAATTATCTCGTTTCCTATAAAAAACTTCATAAAAAATTATCTTTATTATGATTTAAGTATAACAATAAAAAATATTCTTAGTCCATTATAAATCATATTATATCATTTTAATGAAGCGAATAAGTTAAAAATTAGTTACTATAATTATTTTTATAGTTGTATCATATTTTTATTGATGAATTTTTCTATGTTATAATATATTTAAAGCTATCAAAGGAGATGATATTTTTGAGAAAAATAGCTAAAACATTGACAATTGCAGGTAGTGATGCAAGTGGTGGAGCTGGTTTAGAAGCAGATTTGAAAACATTTACCGAATATGGAACATATGGAATGGCTGTTGTAACAACTATTGCAACAATGGATCCAAAAAATGAATGGAAACATAATGTTACAACTTTACCAGTAGACCTAGTAAAAGAACAGCTAGAAACAGCTTTAGCAGGGGATGAACAAATTTCTGCTATGAAAACAGGTATGATAGGTTCTGTTGAAATAGTAAAATTAATTAAAGAAACGATTTTAGAATATAATTTAAAAAATATAGTTATTGACCCTGTCTTAGCTTGTAAAGGTGAAGATGACTTATTAAATCCTGAAACAGCTGAAGCTATAAAAAAAGAATTAATACCTATTGCTACAGTAGTTACTCCAAATTTAATTGAAGCAGGAATATTTTCAGGATTAGGAAAATTACATGATATTGAAGAAATAAAAAATGCTGCTAAAATTATTCATGGCTTAGGAGCAGAACATGTTGTAATTAAAGGTGGTAAAGCTGTAGACAGTAATTTGGCTATAGATGTTTATTATGACGGAAATAGCTATGCAATACTAAAGGCTGAAAAAATAACACCTAGTCATACCCATGGTGCAGGATGTACTTTTGCAGCTGCAGTAACTTCAGGACTTGCAACAGGATTATCTCCTAAAGAATCTATTATAGAAGCTAAAAATTTTGTAACAGCAGCTATTAAACATGGTTTTAAATTCAATAAATTTGTAGGACCAGTTTTTCATAGTGCTTCAAGAATATTTAAATAATTTAATTATTTATTTGGATAACATTTTTAAGCTAATATATAAATTAATTAAGATTTATTTTTTAGAATTTATAAAATCCATTTAATTAAAATTAAATGGATTTTATAAATTACTTCTTATATATTCTAATTAATTATATTTTTGCTAATTTATCCATTTTTTCAATAGCTTCCCAAAGACCAGTTAAATACTCTAAACCTAAGGCTCTATCGTATAAACCATAGCCAGGTCTACCTTCTTCATCCCAAATCATTCTTCCATGGTCTGGACGAATATATCCATTAAAGCCAGTGTCATAAAAAGCCTTCATAATTTCAAACATATCTAAGTCACCATCTGGTGAAAAATGTGCCGATTCCCTAAATTTCCTATATCCTAAATATTTAACATTTCTTACATGGGCACAAGCAATTTTGTTTT
>NZ_JBASWB010000033.1:0-18554 GCF_049276255.1 Miniphocaeibacter sp. | reverse complement strand
TAATATATAATCAACTATTTAAGGGAAGTAGAAGTAACGAGGACTTTTATGAATTAATATCCTATACCTTAACTGTTATGAATGAAAAGGAAGAGTAAATGAAACTGTTATTTAAGTTAGCTAAGGACAATTTAAAAAGAAATAAGGAAATATACATTCCCTATATATTGACTGTAGTTTTATCGGTAGTTTTCTTTTATTTGACTTTAAACTTATATTTTAATAAAAGTATAAATTTAGATTACGGCTATAATACATTGAAAATACTATTATATATTACTGCCGTGGCTATAGCAGTTATGAGCTTAATATTTAATATATATATTAATAGCTTTCTAAATAAAAGAAGAAGTGTAGACTATGGTGTATATGATTTACTGGGAATGGACAAAAGGCATATTAAAAAGTTAATATTTATTGAAAATATCATTCTTAACATAGTTAGTATTACTATAGGGATATTTTCTTCTATAATACTGGATAGATTAAACTTTCTAATAATTTCAAGAGCATTAAATTTTGAGTCTACCTTAAAGTCCGCCTTAAGTTTAAAGGCTGTTATTATTACAATTATAGTTTTTTTCCTAATTACATTTACTTCAATTATATTAACAAGTTACAAGGTTATTAGGCAAAATGGACTTGATATTTTAAATGTTAAAAAGAAGGTGCAAAGGAAATCCGTCTTAAGCGTATTAATGGCTATAGTTGGAATTATTTTTATAGTTATTGGATATATAATTGCAGTTATCTTAGAACCAAGTAACCTTATGGCAGTAGAATACGCTTTCTTAGACGGAGTCAATCTTGTATATATAGCATTAGTAGCTGTTATATTTGTTATTATTGGAACCTACTTAATATTTCAAGGGCTTATAGTTTCAATATTTAATTATTTTAAAAAAAGAAGAAATATATACAAGAAAAACAATAATTTTATAGCGATTTCCAACTTATCCATTAGAATTAAGGAAAATGCTGTAAGCCTGGCTACAATTTGTATATTAAGCTGTATGATAATAGTTACCCTCTGTATGAGTATAATAGCCTATGTAGGATCTGTTTACAATGTAGAGCCTTATGATATTGTATATGGTAGTTTTAATGAAACTGATAGTTCTAATATAGATAGTGCTTTTAGAAAAGATTTAAAAAACAACAAGCTAGAAATAGAAGATTTTAAAAAATTTGAAGTAATGGAAGGAATAGCAACTTATCCGGGATTAGATAATAAAGACATTATAGACATTTATAAATCTGAAGGACAATCATATATTAGTGCAATAAAAATGTCCGATTATAATAAATTAGCTGATGAAAAAATAGAATTAAGGGAAGATGAAGTTGTTTTACTTGCTAATAATTTATTTGACTATGAGGCTATTATAAATACTATTAAGGAAAATATAAATATTTTTGGTAAGGATTTTAAGTTAAAAGAAGAAAGTTTGGCTGAAGATGAAAATTTAGAGTATTATTTTTATAATTTAACATTGGTTATTCCAGATGATTATTTTGACTATATTAAAGAAGAGTTTGTATATGACCAACTAGATGATGGAAGATTTAAAAACAAGGAAGGAGAAATAGTTAATGACGCTCCAATACAGAATTATTTCATAGAGCAAAGTTATAATCTTAGTGGTGATAAGGCAGAGAAAAAAGCCTTCTTTGAAGATTATTTTTCAGAGAATTCTAAGATTAACTCCGTTAGTGAAGTAGCTAGTGAGGGGTTTTTAATAAATATAAATAGTATATATTTAGGTGATCAAGTTGGAATGGGACCTTTTGTAGTAGTGGGTGTTTATTTAACAATAATTTTCTTAATTAACTTCCTTATAGTAGTCTACTACAAACAGTTGTCAGAAGGGTACGAAGATGCTGAGCAGTTTAAAAAACTCTACAAGGTAGGTCTTACTAAAGATGAAATAAATACTACAATTAATAAGCAAATAACCATATTTTTCTTTCTACCCTTATTAGTAGCAACAGTTCATTATATTTTTGTTATTAATATAATAAAATTATTCGCCTTAAGTTTTGGAATAATATCCAGTAATAAAATACAGATGATAGTTTTAATAACATTGTTACTATATATAATAATTTACTTTATAGCCTATTTAATCACATCGAGAAAATATAGAAATATAATTATAAATAGAAGTGAGAAAATAGTTTCCTAGAAGAAGCAATTTCAGTTAAATATAAACATTAGTAGAAAATTAATAATTTATAAAAGAATAGAAAAGATTATTTAAAAGGATACATATATAATTGTGTATCCTTTTCTGTATAATGAAAAAGAAATTGTTAATTATATATTATTGATTGACTTATAATAAAACGTTATATTATAATTGAATATATAATAGGGGAAAAGGGGTAGAAATATGAGTTATAAACTAGTATCACAACCATTAACGGAAGAACAAATTAAAATGGTAAACGATATCATTGTAAAAAATGGTAGCACTAAGAAAGATATACTCAATACCTTAATAGAATTACAGGATTCTTTAGAGGCAAAGTATATTGGGGAGGAAGTTGCAACTATTGTTTCGGAAAAAATAGGAATTCCACTAGTTGAGTTATATGATATATTAACTTTCTATGACATGCTTAGTACTAAACCAAGGGCAAAATATAAAATAGAGGTTTGTACATGTGCATCTTGTTATTTAAATGGAAGTGACTCATTAGTAGATATTGTAGAAAGAAATCTAGGTATTAAATTAGGGGAACATACCGATGATTGGCTATTTGAATTTGAAAAATGTTCATGTGTTGGAGCTTGTGAAATTGGACCAATTATAAAAATTGGAAATGATATTTATGGCAATTTAAATGAGAGATTAGTTGCTAGTATTATTGGTGAACTTAGGGACAATAAGGATTTATAGGAGGATAGAATGACTAAAACAATAGAGTTAATTACAGGTACCGTAGATAAATCCTATATGCATTCTATAGAGGACTATAAATCTCATAGGGGTTTTAACGGTCTTCACAATGCTGTAAAAATGGATAGGGAAGATATTATACAGGAAATAATAGACGCTAAGCTATTAGGTCGTGGTGGTGCAGGTTTTCCAACAGGAATAAAATGGAGGCATTTATATAGTATAGAAGGAGAACCTAAATATATTGTTTGTAATGCCGATGAAGGAGAACCGGGAACTTTTAAAGACAGGTTATTTATGAAAAAAGATCCTTTAATTGTAATTGAAGGAATGTTAATTTCTGCATATGTATTTGGTTCTAAGGAAGGTTACATATATATAAGAGGAGAATATAGAGGATTATTTGAAGGTTTTGAATTAGCCTTAAAAAATGCTAGAGAAGCAGGTTACCTAGGAAAAAATATTCTAGGTATTGAGGGATTTGATTTTGATATTAATATAATATCGGGAGCAGGTGCCTATGTTTGTGGAGAAAACTCAACTCTTTTAAATTCTATTGAGGGACAGGCAGGAAGACCTAGGGTAAAACCACCTCGTTTAGCAGAAGTAGGCTTATTTGGTAAACCAACTTTAGTAAATAATGTAGAAACTTTTGCAAATATTCCAATTATTTTAGATAGAGGGGCAGAGTATTATAGGTCAGTAGGAACAGAGGAAAGTGGAGGATCTTTAATAGTTTGTACATCAGGTCATGCGAAAAATAGACACTATGTTGAAGTTCCAGTAGGAACAAATTTAAAGGACATAATTTATGATGAAGAATTAGCAGGGGGAACTTCTACAAGGAAGCCTGTTAAGTTTGTTCATATTGGAGGACAATCGGGGCCACTTGCTTTTCCGGAGCAATTCGATATATCCTTTGACCATATATCTTTAAGAAATGCAGGACTTTCAATAGGTACAGGTGCTATTGTCATAGCAGACGAATCAGTGTGTTTAGTGGATTATTTAAAGAAGGTATTTGAGTTTTTTATAGATGAGTCATGTGGTAAATGTAATCCTTGCCGAGAGGGAAACCAACAAATGTATATACTATTAGATAAATTTAGTAAAGGCGAAGGAACAGAAAAGGACATAGAAACTATGAAGAACTTAGCTGAAGCTATGATGCAAGCCTCTTTCTGTGGACTTGGACAAGCTGCACCAACAGCCTTAATGTCTGCCTTAACCCATAGAGAATCGGAGTTTTTAGCTCATGTAGATAAGGAATGTAGTAAATGTTTCAATAAGGAGGTTATGTAATGAGTACAGAGAGCAATAAAAATATAACTATAAAAATAGATGGAATAGATGTTACAGTACCTTCAGGAACAACAATACTAGAAGCAGCTAAAAAAATAGGGGTACATATACCAACACTTTGTAACCATCCGGATTTAACAGCTAAATCAACATGTAGAATTTGTGTTGTAGAAGATACAGGAAGTAGAAGATTAAAAACTGCCTGTAATCAACCGGTAGATAGCTGTAAGGAAATAATTACAAATAGTAAAAGGGTAAAAGAAGTTAGAAAAACCATTTTACAATTAATATTGGCAAATCATCCACAGGATTGTTTAAATTGTATAAGAAATCAAAAATGTGAGTTACAGGAATTAACACAAAAAGAAAATATAATGGATAATCCCTTTGAAAGAATTTATGAGCCAGTTCCTATTAAGGATGATAATCCTTCTTTAGTAAGGGATAATAGCAAGTGTATAAAGTGTGGAAGATGTGTTCAGGCTTGTGAAGAAATTCAAGCAAGTAAGGCTATTGGCTTTAACGGAAGAAGTAAGGACTATAGTATAGGACAAGCCTTTGACAAAGCTACAGATGAGTCAACCTGTGTACTATGTGGGAAATGTATTACAGTTTGTCCAGTAGGTGCCTTAAGGGAAAAAGATGATACTGAAAAAGTATGGGATGCCCTAGCAAATGAAAATAAATTTGTAGTATTTCAAACAGCACCATCTGTAAGAGTAGGTTTAGGAGATGAATTTGGATATAGTGCCGGTGAAATAGTTACAGGTCATATGGTTGCAGGAATAAGAAGATTAGGAGCCGATAAAGTTATAGACACTAATTTTAGTGCCGATTTAACTATAATGGAAGAGGGAACGGAGTTTTTAGGACGACTTACAAATGGCGGAACATTACCGATGATTACTTCATGTAGTCCAGGTTGGATTAACTTTGTTGAGAAAAACTATCCTGACTTAATAGATCATCTTTCAACTTGTAAATCACCACAACAGATGTTTGGGGCTATAACTAAAACATATTATGCAGAAAAATTAGGCGTAGACCCTAAGGATATGTTTGTAGTTTCTGTAATGCCTTGTATTGCAAAAAAATATGAAAGTAAAAGACCTGAAATGGATGCATCAGGCTATAGGGATATAGATGTAGTTTTAACAACTAGAGAATTAGCTAGAATGTTTAAGGAAAACGGACTGGATATTAGTGAATTAGAGCCGGAAGATTATGATTCTATAATTGGTCATGGTACAGGAGCAGGTACTATTTTTGGAACTTCCGGTGGAGTTATGGAAGCGGCTTTAAGGACTGTTTATGAAGTTGTAACAGGGGAAGAATTAGCTAGTGTTGATTTTGAAGCAGTTAGAGGACATGATGACTTTAAAGAAGCAGAGGTACAAGTAGGAGATATTCCTGTTAAAGTTGCTATTACAAGTGGACTGGCAAATGCAAAAAAACTTTTAGAAAAAATAAGAAAAGGAGAAGCAGACTACCACTTTATTGAAGTAATGGCCTGTCCAGGAGGATGTGTTGGTGGAGGTGGACAACCTTACACAATTAAACACGATGCCAGAGAGGACAGAATGGAAGGTCTATATAAGGATGATAAGCAACATGATATAAGGAAATCCCATGAAAATCCGGAAATAAAGGAAATATATGAAGAATTTTTAGGAGAGCCAAATTCCCATAAAGCTCATGAATTACTTCATACACATTACAGGAACAGGTATACAAAAGCATAAATATTTAAAGGCACAGATAAAAAGTCTGTGTCTTTTGTTATATAATAATAGGTAGCAAAAATAAAAAGCAGGTATACTATGAAGGATGAAAAATTAAATTATATAATAGAAAATTCAATAGGCAATATTGCTCAATTTGTAAGTTTTGCCAATAATAAACCAAATTATATACATATAAACAATCACAAGAACAAAAATAATAGTCCCAAGTTCTTAGTAGAGGAATTACTTAACTCCTCTAAAAGTCATTCTGTTAATATTAGGAGTTATGGAGAAAAAAACACAAAGGGACATAAGTTAATTTACGGCTTAAAAATTGAAGATATAGATGAAATTATTAATATAATTGAAAAAAATAATAGGGAAAATCTTGTTTCAATAGTTAATGAAACTATAGATATTAATGACGGTGGAGTTTCAGGTGTAGTAATGGGTGACCTAATAGAGTTTTCACCAAAGGACACTCCAAAAGCAGTGGAAAAAGAAGGAATATGCTCCCTTCCTAGAGAAGTTGGATTTAACATTCTAGAAAGGGTGTATGGTTTTAAACCGAAAATTAATTTTGATAAAAATTATAGAGTAGAGTTTAGTATTCATCCTAATAAAGAAGGGGTTTTAAAAGAACATACTATAATTTGGGAATATGAAAAATTTCAAGGTAATTCTACGGAAAAAAGAATAATATGGCCAAATAATTTTTCTAAATTTTTAGGAGATAAGGTTTTTGGACTTTTAATTTTAGACAGTCTTGGTTTTGATGTACCCTATACTACAGTAATTAATAGAAATGTAGCACCTTTTTCCTTTGGTAAAAAGACAGGCTCTTTTGAAAAATGGATAAGAACAAGTCCCATTGAAAAAGAAGCAGGTAAATATTTTACAGGTAAGGGCTGGGTAGACCCTTTTATATTAATAAATGAAGAAGAAAAAAAGGGGAAAGAGGATATTAACATTGCTTCACTTTTATCACAGGATGCTGTAGAAGGAATATACTCAGGAGCTTCAATAATAACAAAGGAAGAAAGTGTTATTGAAGGAGTAAAAGGCCAAGGTGATAATTTTATGGTTGGAAAGAAAAATATTGAAGAATTACCAACTGAAATTTTAAATAAATTAGAAGAATTAAACAATAAAATAAGAAGCTATTTTTCTTATTTAGGGGAAATAAGTATAGAATGGGTTTGTGATAATGAAAAAGTTTGGCTAGTTCAAATGAACCAACTAAAGAAGTATTATGGTAGGGATATAATTGTAGAGGGAAATCCTAAATACTATAAAAAGTTTTTCACATCTGAAGGCTTAGAGTCCTTAAGAGAGGAAATTGAAAGTATTAAGGATAAAAATATAGGAATAGAATTACTTGGCAATATTGGTATAACCAGCCATTTTGGAGATTTATTAAGACAGGCAAATATTCCATCAAAAATAAAGAGAATAGATTAAAATATTTGGAGGTAGATTATTAAAAAGTATATTTTTAAAATATATGCTGTAATATCGGGACTATTAGTAGCAGGCTACATATTTTCACAATATTTAAAGAATAATTTTTTTGCTGAAGATTTAGACATAGGAGAAAAGTTAGAAAAAATCTATAACTTAGAAACATTTCAAGCTATTTGTACTTTTTTAATACTTGCTTTAGCTATGATTTTTGGATATATTTCATATAAGTATTTTTCAAAAGAGGAGCTACTTAAAAAAACAGGAGCATATTTACTGGGAATTAGTATAGTAGTGGCAATAATATCCTATATATTAAAAATTGAAATTTTCTATAATTTGGTTTTAATAATACTAGTAGCTATAGCAATAATAGCAAATTATTTTGCCAGATATTTTTCTAAAAAAGAAACAGCAAAAAGACAGGGTGGAAAATAAATAAAACACAAGGTTTTTATACTATAACCTTGTGTTTTGTTTATATAAAATAAGCTCTTATATTCTTTGAAAAAATCTTTACCTAGAGAATTTTATTTCCTTACTTCTATTTCAGGAAAGGAATTATATTCCTTATCTAATAGATATATATCAAGAATGGGACTGTTCTTGTCGGCTTTTTTAGTAATAATCTTAGGGTCCTTTATACCACTTTCTACTTTTAATTCGTATTCCCTTATATTTGAAGTATTTTCTGAAAATATTATAATAAGAGTCTTTTCTTTAATAAAGTTATAAATTCCTATTTCTCCCATTTCTGCATGGCCATTAGTTGGTTCAATACCACCCATATAATTATCCTTAAGAAAAATATCTAAATAAATATCTCCCTTATATTTACTTAAATAGGCACTGTAATTACCATCCTTGGTTTTTTTCAGTAAAGTATATTCTTCTTTTTGGCTATACTTGTTATTGAAATATTTTTCAGGAGTAATGCGAGAAACTTTGTACTGGACTAATCCTACTAGTGCAATAATTCCTAAAAATATAAAAATAATAATTATCTTTTTCTTTAATTTCATAAGCAACTCCTAAGGAAATATATTTTTATAACCTAAATAATTATATATATTATATTTAATGTACTTACTTATTACAATACTATTCTTTTATATTTTCAAATTGAGCCTTGTAGAGCTTACTATAATAACTATCTTTTCTATTTAAAAGCTCCTTATGGTTTCCTACTTCAACAATATTTCCATTATCCATAACTAAAATTTTATCGGCTTCCCTAATAGTTGAAAGTCTATGGGCAATAATAAAACTGGTTTTTCCTTTCATCATATTTAAAAAGGCAGTTTGAATTTGACTTTCTGTTAAAGTATCAACAGAGCTAGTAGCCTCGTCTAATATTAACATTGGAGGTTTACTTATCATAGTTCTGGCAATTGTTAAAAGTTGCCTTTGTCCTTCTGATATTTTTAATCCTCCTTGTCCTATAAGAGTATTATAGGAATTTGGTAATTTCTCTATAAAGGAATGAATAGAAGATGCCTTACAGGCTTCAATTATTTCCTTATCTGTAGCATTAGGATTTCCAAAGGTTAAATTGTCCTTTATTGTACCGTCAAAAAGCCAAGTGTCCTGTAGAACCATTCCAAAGGATTTTCTTAAGGAATCCCTACTGTAGTTTTTTATGGGAACATTATCAATGGTTATTTCACCTGAATCTACATCGTAGAATCGCATTAATAAGTTAACCAAGGTGGATTTTCCCGCACCGGTTTTTCCTACTATAGCAATTGATTCTCCCGGTTTCACCAAGAGATTAAAGTTTTCAATTAAAGGTTGGTTTTTTACATAGGAAAAATAAACATTTTTAAATTCAACTTCTCCAAATAAATTTTCTTTATTTAATATATTATTACTGTCTGGAGTTTCCGGTTTTTCATCTAATATTTCAAAAGTACGTTCTAATCCGGCTAAAGCAGATTGAATTTGTGTCATTATACCTGATAGTTCAATAAAGGGTTTTGAAAACTGTGTAGAATAAATTATAAAGCTGGAAATAAGTCCTACAGTAACATTGCCAATATTGTTTAAAACCAATAAGCCTCCAACTAAGCCTATTGATAAGTAGGTTATATGATCAACAAATCGTGATAAAGGGTTAGTTAAAGAAGAAGCGAATTGAGCTTGTTTTCCAACAGTATATAACTTACTATTTATATTTTCAAAAGTTTTTTGGGACCTATCTTCATATTGGAAAGCCTTAACTATTTTTTGATTGCCTACAATTTCAGATATATAACCAGAAATATTACCAACGATTTTTTGTTGAGTAACAAATTTATTTTGACTTGTCTTAGCAACTATATAATTTACAATAAAAATTAAAATAGTACCAATAATTACAACAAGGGTTAGGGAAATACTAAGTAATAACATTGTAATTAAAGAGATTATAACTATTGTCATTCCACTGAAAATATTATTGAAAATAGCTGTTGTAGCTTCTGAAACATAGTCTAAATCATTTGTAAACCTACTAAGGATGTTGCCGTGGGAAGTGTTGTCAAAATACTTTAAAGGTAAAGTATTTAAATGATTAAACATATCCTTTCTTAATTCAGCAACAGATAGGTAAGCTACCCTATTTCCCAAAACTTGAACAAACCACTGTGACACTGCATTAATAACAATTAAAATAGCTATAAGGCCAATAATCTTAATAAGTAGACTTAAATCTACTTTGCCAAGTCCAATCATTGTATCGACAGATTTACCAATAAAATAAGTAATTAAAACAGAAGTAGCTCCACAAATAATTCCGGAAAAAAGAGCAAAGAGTATTTCTTTTTTATATATTTTCAAATAAGGAAAGAATCTTTGAAAAATCTTTTTATTCATTACAATTCCTCCTTTTCAATTTGAGATTTAGCAATAGCCTCATAGGTTTTAGATGTTTGTAGGAGATTTTCATGGTTGTTAAAACCGTCTTGTTTACCATCGTTTAATACTAAAATTTTATCAGCAGACCTAACAGAACTTATTCTTTGGGAAACAATTACAAAGGTAGTTTCATGCATATATTTATTTAGTGCATTTCGTAAATTTAAATCCGTCTTATAATCTAAAGCGCTTAAAGAATCATCTAAAATTAAAATATCGGGATTTTTAATAAGGGCTCTAGCAATGGTAATTCTCTGTCTTTGACCACCGGAAAAGTTCTTTCCTCCGGCTAGAACCTTATAATCTAACCCTTCTGGTAAAGATTTTACAAAATCGGCACATTGGGCTATTTCTAAAGCTTTCCAGCATTCATCGTCACTGGCATTTTCTTTTCCCCATAGTAAATTACTTCTTATAGTTCCAGTAAATAAAACTGAATTTTGGGGAACAACTCCAATATGATCTCTTAACACTTCTAAAGTATAGTCTTCAATGTCTTTATTATTTATTTTCAAATTACCCTTATTTATATTATAAAAACGTGGAATTAGTTGAATTAAAGCACTTTTTCCACTTCCTGTTGGACCAATAATACCTAAGGACTCCCCTTGTTTTAAAACAAAATTAATGTCTTTTAATGCATATCCACTTTTTTCTGTATATTTAAAAGCTACATTGGAAAAATTTAAAATTTCATCTTCCTTCTTCCAAGAAGCGGATTGACCTACTAAATTAGTAACAGAAGGCTCAGTATTAAAAATTTCATTAACTCTATGGGCAGAGGCAAAGGCCCTTGTAAAAATAACCACTAGATTTGCTACAACAATTAAGGCGAGTAGCATTTGAGTCATATAATTTATTAAGGCGAGGACTTCACCCTGTTTCATACCACCAATATTTACTTGCTTACCACCAATGTAGAGAAGAAATATTATTGCACTATTCATAATTAAGGTAGTAACAGGATTTAAAAGTGCTGATATATTTGCAACGGTTTTATAGGATAAGGCTAAATCATCTGTAACAGAACCTACTTTTTTTGATTCTTCATCTTTTTTAGCAAAAGCCCTAATAACTCTAACTCCACTTAGGTTTTCGTTAACAACTAAGTTTAGAGAGTCTAACTTTTCTTGAACTCTTTTATATAAGGGAACAGTTTTTTTCATAATGAAAAACAATAAAATACTAAATAAGGGTAAAGTAATTACAAAAATCCAAGCTATTTTAGGATTGATTATAAAAGCCATTACAATAGAGCCAATACTTAAAAAAGGTGCCCTAACAACTAATCTAATAAGCATGGCTAAGGCTAATTGTAATTGATTAATATCGTTAGTTGTTCTAGTAATTAAAGTTGAAGTACCGTATTTGTTAATTTCAATATGGGAAAAACTGTTAATTTTTTTCATCATTTCATTTCTAAGTTCAGTTCCAAATCCCTGAGAAGCAATAGAAGAAAAGTACTGGCAAATAAGTACACAAAACAAACCTATTAAAGTCATTACAAACATGGCAACAGCCATTTTTATAGTAGTGTCTATATCCTTGTTGTTAATTCCTTCATCAATTAATTTTGCCATAAAAATAGGCAGCAATAATTCAAAGACAGCTTCTAAGAATTTGAAAAATGGACCAAGTATTATTTGAATTTTATATTTTTTTGCATATTTTAAAAGAGAAAACATAAGAATCTCCTTTCCTTATTATCTTTATATTCTACGCTAAATGTAATGTATTTCAAAGTCCATATTACAAAATTGTTAGGAAATTCAAGAAGAATATATGATATTATAATAGTTGGACTAGAGGAAGAATAGAAAAAGGACTAAGGTTAGAAATATGAAGAAGAAAATTTTAATAGTTTTACTAATAGTGGCTATTTTAAATATAGGAATTATAAAAAATAATACAAAAGCAGACAGAGTAGTAGAGGAAAATACTGAAGAAACATCTATGGAATTAGAACTTTTAGGAGATTTATCTAAAGGCAATGAAAGAAAAAATGGCAATCCAAAAAAACCGTTAGATATAAAAACCTATGTTAAACTCGACAACCATGCAGTTCATCCTAGGGTTATTTATGATGAAAGTAAACAATTTAATTACCCATGGATAATGGTATTTACACCCTATAGTTTTATGGATGACCAAAAGGAAAATCCCAGTATAGTAGTATCGGAAGATGGGGAAAATTGGTATATTCCCGAAGGAGTGGAAAATCCTATAGTTGGAAAAATCATACCTCCAAATACCCATTATTCAGATCCGGATATTTTTATAAATGGTAAGGAAATTGAATTATGGTATCGTCAAAGTGACAAGGAAAAAAGATTGTCTAGACTATGTAGAATAAAAACTAAGGATTTAATAAATTGGTCTAAAGAAGAAGTAATATTTGATTATGGCACCGGTGGCTATGGATACGGTGCTTCAACAGTAGTTTTTAAAGACGGTGAATACAATCTTTACTATAGAAATCACATGTCCTTTAATAGTGAAGGGTATGTATACAGAAAATCCAAGGATGTAAAAAACTGGACAGAACCTGTAGAAATAAATTTTGATTATGGTCCAAAGTGGAGTAATTTTCATGCATGGCATATTGAAATTGATTATATTAAGGGAAATATTATGCTTTAAATATGGCCTATCCAGAGAATAAGCCAGAAGGAGCTTTACTATTTGCCTTTGAATCAGAAGATGGGATTAATTTTAAAAATCCGGTAAAGGTAATCCAACCAACAAAAGATGGATTTGATAATAATAATATTTATAAATCATCATTAGCAATGAAGGATAATGAAATCTATCTTTATTATTCCGCCTTTGCAAAGGATAAACAAAACCATATAGGCCTTCTAAAAGGACCAACATTTATGGACCTTGTACCTATAGAAGGAGCAGCTAGGGGTTATATAAGTTTAAGAAAAATATTTATTTTGGGAGTAGGAGCTGTTGCTGTAACAGGTATAGGAGTAATTTATTTTAAAAGAAGGAAAAAATAATAGTAGATATGTAAAAAGCAAAGTAATAATTAAAACTTTGCTTTTTTTATTTAGTCATGGTAATATCCCTTATTCCATTTTTCAATAAACTCATCAAAAATATCTTCTTTTTCATAAGCATCTTTATTTTCCAAGGCAGTAATCTTTTCTATAATTTTTCTATTTTCTTCAGTATTTTCAAAAGAAGTTTTTATAAATTCGTCGATAATATCGAACATTAAAAATTCTCCAATAATTTTTCCACCAAATCCTAGTATATTGGCATTGAGATGTTTTTTAGCGTAAACGGCAGAGGTCATATCCCTTACTAAAACTGCCCTTGCGCCATTAACTTTATTAGCAGCAGTTGTAATTCCTACACCAGTTCCACATATAACAATACCTAAATCAGCCTTATTAGAAACTACTAAATCTGCAACTTTTTTTCCGTATATTGGATAATGAGTACGGAAATTGTCGTAAGTACCAACGTCAATTACTTCGTGACCTTTAGATTTTAAATAGTCTGATACAGCAATTTTATGGGCTGTAACAATATGATCATTTCCTAGAGCTATTTTCATAATAATATTCTCCTAACACATTTTATTTAACATATCTACCCTTACTTGATGTCTACCGCCATCATACTTAGCATTAATAAATTCCTTAACTATATTTTTTGCTACTTCTATTCCAACTATTTCGGAACCTAGAGTAATAATACGGGCGTTATTATGTCTTCTAGTCATGTAGCCTGTTCTTTCGTCAGATACTTCAGCAGCAACTAAACCTTTAAATTTAGTTATAGCCATGAAACTACCAGCACCATAAGCGTCAAATAATATACCTAAATCGTTAGAATCTTCACTATTTAATAATGCTTCTCCTAAGTTTTTGGAAGATTCTACAAAATCTTCACTTGGCTTAATAGATAGATCAACAATTTCAAAATCTAATGTTTTTAAATATTCTTTTATAATATTTTTTAAATTAAAACCATCAAAATCAGAACTTAAATATACTTTCATCTTTCCTCCTATATAATTTTTGTAATAGACTTATATTTTTTTAACAAATCTTCACTTATATGGTTGTCAGTTATTAAATAATCTATATCATATAAATCATAAAATTCGTAAAAATCTTTTAAATCCAGTTTAGTATTATCAGCAACTATATATTTTATTTCTGCCTTATCTAAAATATATTTTTGTAAAAGACCTTCTTCTTCGTTAGAGTTAGTTACGATGTTATTATAGATTCCGTTTACACCAATAAAACTTTTTTGAACATTTATTTTAGAAATCATATCTATTGAAATGCTGCCAACAAATGCTCCGGTTCTACTTCTGTATTTACCACCTATTAGAATAAGTTCAAATCTATTATCATCTTTAAACTTTTCAAATAGATAATATGAATTTGTAATAATTCTAGCAAAGTTACAGTTGATGAATTCATAAGACTGTTCTATAGTAGTTCCAGGACCTAAAAAAATTGTTTCATTATCTTTAATTTGAGAGGCGATTTTTTTGGCAATATCTGTTTTAAGCTCTTTATTTATATTTTGTTTAACCTTATGACTAAGTTCGCTTTTACTAGTATTCTTATCTTCGCTTAATTTAGCACCACCATGTATTCTTACTAAAATACCTTCTTCTTCCATTTCCTTCAAATCTCTACGTATGGTCATTTCAGAAACTTTTAGTTTTTCACTAATTTGAGTTACTTTTACTATGTTGTTGGCATTAAGCATTTTAACAATATAATTTTGTCTTTCTATTTTTAACATTTCTCCACCTCGGCAGTATTTGTTCGAAAATGTTCGTATTAATAAAATAACATTATATTAAGTATCTGTCAATAATTAAAATAAACTGATTTTAATTAGATATACTATTGACATCTAGATGAAAACGATATAATATATAAACATAAAGAAACAAAAACAAACTAAAAGAAACAAAAAAGGAGGGTGAAAATGAATAAAGAGGAAGTGGGATTAATAGGTTTTGAAATAGTTGCTTTTGCAGGAGAAGCTAGGTCAAAATTATTAACAGCACTAAACGAGGCTGAAAAAGGTAATTTTGATAGAGCAGATGAACTAGTAGAAGAAGCTAATAAAAGTATTTTGGAAGCTCATGCTTCACAGACAAAAATGTTGGCGGCTGAAGCAGGTGGTGAAGATATTGAATTAGGCTTTATTATGGTTCATGCACAAGATCATTTAATGACTACTATGTTATTAAAGGACACGATTAAACATTTATTTAATATTTATAAGAAAAAATAAGGATTTTAGGAGATATGTATGAAAAGTTTAATTAGATTTATAGAAAAGGCTAAGCCAACATTTGAAAGAATATCTAATAATGCGTATTTAAGAGCAATAAGAGACGGATTTATAACCTTAATACCTGTAATTTTATTTTCGAGTATTTTTTTATTAGTATCAGCTATACCTAATATTTGGGGATTTTATTGGCCTGATAATGTTAATAGTATAATAATGAAAGCTTATGATTTTTCTATGGGTATATTAGGAATTTTACTTGCAGGAACAGTTGCAAAGAGTTTAACTGATAACTTTAATGGGAAAATGCCCAAAACAAACCAAATAAATAGTGTTTCTGTAATGATAGCAGCAATTATTGGTTTTATAATTGTAAGTTTAGATCCAATAGAAGGGGGAATTTCATTAGGATTTGCAGGAACTAAGGGATTATTAACCTCCTTTGTAGTAGGCTTTTTTGTTCCAAATGTTTATAAATTTTGTGTTAAAAACAATATAACAATAAAAATGCCTGAGGAAGTTCCGGCAAATATTTCTCAAACTTTTAAAGATTTAATTCCAATTACATTATCAACTGTAATATTATGGATATTTGATTTTGTATTTAGAAATTTTATAGGAATGGGATTTGCAGAATGGGTAATCGTATTATTCCAACCTATTTTTACAGCAGCTGATGGTTACGCAGGCTTGGCTTTAGTTTTTGGAGCTATGGCGTTTTTCTGGTTTGTAGGAATTCATGGACCATCAATAGTAGAACCGGCAGTATCTGCTATTTACTTATTAAATGTTACAGCTAACTTAGAAGCTTTTCAACAAGGAGAGCATGCTACTAAAATATTATCCCAAGGGTTACAATATTTTGTTGCAACATTAGGTGGAACAGGAGCTACTTTAGTAATAACCTTTATGTTTGCATTTATAGCAAAATCAAAACAGTTAAAGGCTATAGGAAAAGCCTCATCAATACCTGTAATATTCGGTGTAAATGAACCTGTATTATTTGGAGCACCATTAGTATTAAACCCGGTATTTTTTGTTCCTTTTATTTTTGCACCAATTGCTAATGTTTGGTTATTTAAATTTTTTGTAGAAAATTTAGGAATGAACGGATTTTTATACAATTTACCATGGACATTCCCAGGACCGGCAGGATTAGTAGTAGGAACGGGATTTGCAGTAAAATCCTTTATATTAGCAGCCTTGTTATTAGTAGTTGATTTTATAATCTATTATCCTTTCTTTAAGGTGTATGATAAGGATTTAGTTGAAAAGGAAAAAAATGCTACTATAGAATCTGAAGAAGAAAAAGTTGAAGAAGTTATAGAATATAAAAATTTAGATTCAAAAGATAGTAAGGCAGTTCTTGTACTTTGTGCAAATGGAGCCACAAGTGGAATGTTAGCCAACGCCATAAACAAAGGTGCTACTGAAAACAATATTCCTGTAGAAGCAACAGCTATGGCTTATGGACAACATAAGGATATAATGGACAATTTTGATTTAATAATTCTAGCACCACAAATGGGCTCTATGTTAGAAGAATTAGAAAGTGAGGCAAAAGTATATTCTACTAAGGCAGTATCAACATCAGGAGCAGAATACGTTGCCTTATCAAGGGATCCAAAAGGCGCAGTAGACTTTGTCTATAAGAGTTTAGATAAATAGGAGTATAGTATGACAAATAAATTTCCAAGGGATTTTATATTTGGAGCAGCTACAGCGGCTTATCAAGCTGAGGGAGCGACTAATGTAGATGGCAAAGGTAAAACTTATTGGGATGATTACTTAAAAGAGAAGGGATATTATGACCCTTCCGTATCAAGTGATTTTTATCATAAGTATCCAAAAGATTTAGAATTATGTAAGGAATTTGGAATTAATGGAATAAGAATTTCTATAGCATGGACAAGAATATTTCCAGAAGGAAATGGGGAAGTTAATAAAAAAGGAATTGAATTTTATCATAAATTAATAGATAAATGTATAGAAGAAGGAGTTGAACCTTTTGTAACATTACACCATTTCGACACACCATATCCATTATATGAAAAAGGAGATTGGTTAGCTCAAGAAACTATAAATAACTTTGTAGAATTTGCGAAGGTTTGCTTTGAAGAATATGGAAATAAGGTTAATAAATGGATTACTATTAATGAACCTTGGTCTGTGGTAGCTGGGCAATATATAATAGGACATTTTCCACCGAATATAAAATATGATTTACCAAAAGCGATACAAGCTATGCATAATATGATGGTAGCCCATAGTAAGGTTGTAAATTTATATAAGTCTATGAAACTTTCCGGGGAAATAGGAATAGTTCATATATTAGAGTCTAAATATCCAATAACAGATTCAAAGGAAAATAAGAAAGCATCCTTATATGAAGATACTCTAGCTAATAGATTTATGTTAGATGCTACATTTAAGGGAGAATATGACAAAAAAACTATGGATATAGTTTTGGAAATATTAGAAAAGCATAATGGTAAATTAGAAATTAATGATTTAGATATGAAAGAAATAAAAGAAGCATCTAAAAAAATAGATTTCTTAGGTATAAATTATTATGCAAGCCACTTCTTAAAAGCCTATGACGGAGAAAGCAATATATTTCACAATGGAACAGGAGAAAAAGGTACTTCTATCTTTGCATTAAAAGGAATTGGAGAAAGAGTTACTAACCCTGAAATACCAACAACTGATTGGGAGTAGTTAAAATAAAAGACAAAAGTCAATAATATCAAGGTTTACAGGCTTTCAAAATCATCAACTGGAACGAAATTGGGTAAAAAAGTTTTTTAGAATAATAAGATAAATAATGCCAAGTGGATTGCAAATAGGGACACCATAGAGATCTTGTTAAAAGAATCTATGGTGTTTTTTGTATTTGCATTTATATTTATCTTATGAATATAAATACATTTCTAAAGGTATCGAATTCGAGACGGTTAGAACTCGAGTTATGGATTTGCTTATGAAAGAC
>NZ_JBASWB010000032.1:0-5669 GCF_049276255.1 Miniphocaeibacter sp. | reverse complement strand
CTAGTTCTTTTTTTAATTCTTCATACGTTTCAACGATTATTGCAAATTCAAGATTTCCCACCGTCGCTTCCAATAATTCATCCGGATCTAACTTAAGCGTTTCTCCATATTTCCCACGCTCAATCATATTTATAGTGTTTATGAGATGACTTGTTTCCATGTCCTTGATTTTTATTGTTGTCCCATCTCTCATAGTCCATAAAGGTTCGTAATTATTCATAGTTTTCTCCCACTAAATTGCTAGCTTGCTGTAGTTAATATTATTCCTTGCTATTTCTGTCATTAGTTCTAACACCGCTTCTTTTACTTCTTCATCTTCCATAATTTCTATATCTTTAACAGTTTCCATTGTTATTTCTTTTCTGTGATTTCCTTTTAAAATATTATTTAATTGCCATTTGTTCACCTTTCAATATCCCCCTTATTTCATCAAGATACGATTGAAATTTAAATGTATATAGTAGTATTTCTTCATCTTGTTTTTCTAATAAAAGTCCTGTTTCTTTATCAAAATGAGTTTCAATTTTTACCAGTTCCCCGTAATATCTGTTTTTAATTACTGAAATATAACCATTTATCCCACTAGCTACTTTTTCTTCACCATATTCTCTTGTAACTGCAATTATGTTATCCGCCTTATTGTAAATATCGCTACTACCGCTTATTTGTTCCATTTCTAAATCTTCGCCTTTTTGATAAGTTTTGTTCGGATGTAAGACTAAAACTATATGTGTATTGTAGTTTTTTGATATGTCACATAATCTTTGAGTGAAGTCTGCTTGTTGTTCGTATTTCTCTGCTGCGGATACTGATAAAATACTCATTAAGTTATCTATTACTACTAAATCATATTTGTTGTATTTGATTTCTGTTTCAATCATTGCTGTAAGTTCATCTAAAGTCTTTAATTTACTTTCACCTTTGTTGAACATATATAATTTATCTTTATGCCATTCTTGTAATGCTGCTAAAACATCTGCTTTTGGCTCTTTGAAATATTTTTTATTTATTTTTATAGTGTCATAGTATTGATTATTCCTACCTATCACCGTTTTATACAGATCGTTAATTAGCATGTCTGCATCATTTTCGCCATTCATTAAATAAACCTTGTTATTTTTATCTATTGCATTTGCTATTACTTGTTTGATAAATGTTGTCTTTCCTCCGTTGCTTCTGCCTGTGATTAACGTTAATCTTCGAGGTTCAAGGTCATTTATTGCATTGTCTATTGTCTTAATGCCCGTTGGTACATATCTGCCATAGTTGTCTGATATCCCCATGTAAGGCTGTATTTCTAAATCTCTTCGACCTTCTATTTTAAATCTTGCAGACTCTATTATTTTCTTAACTTTTTCTTTTCCATATCTGTAATATTCATCGTTAATATCATTAAGTTGATATATTTTTTTATCAATTAATTTTGCTTTTCTTCCAAGTATTTTTGTAGCATCTTTATCCATTTTTGTACCTGCTTCATCGTTATCAGATACAATTATTATGTTTTTAAATTTAGATAAAAATTCTTTTGCCTGTTCAAATATTGTTTTTATTGAATTAGCGCCAGCACCGATTGACACCACATTTCTATAACCGCATTGATAAATTACCATTGCATCAAATTCACCTTCACAAACTATCAGTTCTTCGCCTGGTACTACCAATTGACTGCCAAACAAATAAGGCTTTGACCTCTTAATATTTGTCATCTTTGGTCCTGTAAAGTCCTTTTTAGGCTGTCTTAGTTTGTATCCAACTATGGTGTCATATTTGTAGTATGGGAATGCTATTTGTCCCTTGTAAGTTCCGAGGTTAAAGGCTTTTATGGTATCTTCGTTAATCCCTCTAACTTTTACATAATCAATACATTCTTGATTGATTTCTTCTACTTTTTTAACTTCTGAATAAAAAGAACTTCTGCTACTTTCAACTTGTTTTATGTCTCCGAGTATTTCTTCAACAGTGTAGTTAAGATAGTCTTTGTAATAGCTATAAATATCTATTTTGTGGTTACATCCAAAACAATAGAATTGCAGTGCGTTTTTATCCCAACTCATTGAAGGATCTCGGTCGTTATTTCTATGAGCAAAGCCATTAGGACATTTGTATTTAGTTCCTTTTTTCTCCATACCTAATCCATTAGCTATTATTTGCTCTGCACTTTGACCATATTCACTTTTTAATTCTTGTATTTTAGCTGTAATTTCATTCATTACAAGTACCCCGTATTCACATATTTAAGTTTTACGACTTTTTTAGGTTCTTCTTTTTCTTCTACCAAATAATCTTCATAACCCGAGTTAAACCATGTAGAACCATTTTTATATCTAAGCTCTTTAAATCCTTCTTTTCTTTGCTTTTCTACATCAGCAATATATTTTTTTAGAGCAATAGTCATTTTTTCAATACCTATTTTTTCTATTGCTTCTTTTGATTTTTTAGATACTTGGTTTTTACCTTTCTTTTCCGGATACAATGACCATAATTTTTCAAATACCTCATATGTTTTGGTAGAAGAATTTTTTTCAGAAGCACTATATATATTATTCTTATAGTTCTTATCATTCTTGTTAGTTGTGGGGTCTTTGTTAAGTCTTTGTGAAGTCTTTGTTATATCCCTTGTTGTTTCACTTGTTAAGTCTGTGTTGTTATCTATGTTGCTTTCTTTGTTATCATCGTTATTGCGCTTTTGATATAACTCCCAATTCACAACCTTTATCAAGGTATTTTTGTTTGTTGTTCTCTTTGTTATAAACTGATACTTTTCTAATTTGTCTAGTGTGTTACGCACTATGTTAATTTTCAGACCAGTCAAGGAGCAAAGCGAACTCAAGCTAGTGATGAATTCGCCACTATCTGCAACATATTCTTTGCCCTTATAAACCCACTTTTTAGGTTCATGATTTGCTCGTAAAAGAATGGTAATCATTACTACTTTTTGATTTGCATTACAATCTTTCCAAAGAGGATTATCTAATAATTTTCTATGCAATTTTATCCATCCATCACTACTCATAGCTAATCCTTTCTATTGTTTCTTTTGACAATCCATGCAGAGTGGTTTGCCATATTTTTTCTCGCTAAATGTTTTAACTGCTTGATTTATTCCTACTCCACACTCACTACACTTAAATGCAGTTTGGTTATTGCTAGCTACTTTTTTATTGCTTGTTGTAATAGCCTGTTTTCTGCTCGTATCGGCCTTTGAATGCTCTTTTCCATGTGTATTTAATCCATCACTATCTTTTGCATCATCCAATGCATATAAGCCTGCTAAAGCGTATTTTCTAGCATAACTAGAGGCAGAACCTGTTGTTTGCGATTCATCCATTTTAGGCTTAATCTCTGGTTCTCTCGCTAAAGCTGATGTAATTATCATTTCTTCCATTTGTTCATTATTAAATAAACTAATAGTTGATTTAATATAAAATCTTTCATCAATTTTCACTACATCATCATTAATTATTTGTGTTAATTTGTGTTCTAATAGAAGAGGCTTGACAGCCTCTAATATATCTTCACAACTTCTATAATTATAATTTCCGAACGCATTAAACTGGTTCTTTGGAGCTTTTAATTCGTTTTGTATTTGAGTTAATTTTTCATATATATTCATACTGCACCTCTACTCAACTTTTATGTTTATACTATCTTCTCTTTTAAGCACTGTTACACCGTCTACAATCAGCCCTGTTTCTTCATCTACTAACTGATTTCCATTTATCTCAAAAGTCTTTTTAGTAGCTGTTTTGTCGACTTCTTTCTTAATTCTTACTAGCTCTGCATGCTCATTAGCCTCTGCCCATGTAATGAATTTCTCTACATCATATTCGTACTTCGGCTGTTGTTTCCTGCTAGTAACTTTTCCGTGTGGTGTTGATATTTTGAATTTTGGATCTACTTGCTTTTGTTCTATGAAATACTCTGTTAGCAGTCCTTCAAAAAACGCTTTGCTGTCTTCTGTTTTCTTAAGTTCATCTTCTTTCCATGCATTAATTCTTTCTATTTCGTTCTTGGCTAATTCGTTTATTTCTTCTTCCTGAACTTTTATTGCTGCTAATTTTCTAAATGCCCAGTTACAACTGTCTAAACTAGTTATTTTATATCTTTGTTTTAATTCTTCTTCTGATGTTTCTTTTATTTCGCTATCTATATCATTTTCTTCGTTATCTATGTCAAATTCTAAAATTTCAAGTCTTTCCATAATTATTCTCCTAAGATGTTTAACAATTTATCTTTATCTTTTATTAGATTTTCAGCCACAAAGTACAAATCTTCTATCATCCCGTTGTATCCATACCAACGATGCAGTAATTTCGCTACGTCTTTTTTCATTAATAAATTTCGTTCGTGTTCTACCGCTTCTTCTTTATCTTTAAAGACTTTTCCGTCTATAGTTTCATATGCTTCTTTTAAAATTTCCATTATAATCCTCCAAAATTGTGTTATAATGTACTTGAGTCGTACACTCATATACATTTATGATTAAGTCTTTAGCTGCAGCAACAGCTAAAGGCTTTTTTCTTTCTATAATAATTTCCATATTGTTTTCACTACCATTCCACCGACTGCAGTTAGTCCTGCTACCATTACTATTGCTGTTAGTCCATAAAACATCGCCCAATTTACAAATCTTTTATATTGCCTTAACGGTCGTTTATTTCTTCTTTTAAATTCATCTAGTCTCTGCATAATGTCCTCCTAATGTCCTAAATTTCCTTATTCATTCCTCCTGATTTGTTATATTTTCCGTATTATTCATCACTGGTTTGTAGCTTGGCAGTAACGTATAATTGTCGTAGTAAGATAAAGTTTACATATCGTTTTGTTTACACAACATCAAAGTCAAAAAAAATTTTATTTGCTGGTATTCCAGTAGCCATTACTAATGCTTTTATTGTTTCGCTTTTTACGCTATCTTTCCCTCGTTCTATTTGATTGATAGTGTAACGAGATAAATTAGCTTTTTCTGCTAGTTCTCCTTGGGTTAATCCGAGTTCTTCTCGGATTTCCTTAAGACGATTTTTCATTTTAAACCTCCTCTCTTGTGGTGTTGTTTATATTTTACAATATTATTTTATAGATGTCAAGCATAAATAACAGTTTTTTTATTGTTTTTATGTAAGCTATGATTTATAATATAAATAAGACTAAAAAATAAAGTAAAGGAGGTTGTTTAGATGAAACTTGAGGTTTATAAAAATCCAGAATTTGATTCTATCCGCACTGCCCTTGTTAATGAACAAATCTATTTTGTAGGCAAAGATGTAGCTGAAAGTCTAGGTTATTCAAATACAAAGGATGCTCTTTCAACTCATGTTGATACGGAAGATAAGACAATACTTCAAAGGTCGGAAAACACGACCTTTGCTATTCCAAATAGAGGTCTGACAATAATTAATGAATATTTTTTAAATATATTAATTAGAATTCGTAGGTTTAGGGAAAGGGTAAAAATATTTATGAATATTATTCGCTACTATATATAGTATGCCTACATATAGTGGTTGCCATATATTGTAGATCTGTTAAAATATTTATGGGGTGATAAAATGAATGTAATTAAAAGAGATGGAAATATTGTAGAATTTAATAAAAATAAAATAGTATCTGCTATAAAAAAAGCAATGAACAGTAGTACTGGAGTTTATGAAGAAAATCTAGCTGAA
>NZ_JBASWB010000031.1:0-2193 GCF_049276255.1 Miniphocaeibacter sp. | reverse complement strand
ATACTATGGACTGTAATTTTAGCAATGGAAGGATTGAAGGTATTAATAATAAGATTAAGTTAATTAAAAGAGTTTCTTATGGTTATCGTAGTTTTGATAATTTCAGATTAAGGATTATGTTATGTTTCCATAAGTTTAAGTTTAAAGGTTTTGAAAATGAAATAGCGGCTCAAGCTTCTTAGCTTGAACCGAAAATATTATTATTTTCTTCATCAACACTATTTGACAAAGAGCCGTAGTTTCCTACAGGGAGTCTTTGAAATTCAAAATTTACTTATCTCTACTATTTTCTACTAGTGTTTGTAAGGTTGTTTCTACTGCATCATTAACAGAATTTATTCCACCTGTTATATAGGCTGTTTCAATGTTTTTAATTCCACCTATATAAGTTTTTTGGCTTGATGTTAATTCATCTGCCTTTGATAATATTATAGCTGCATTCTTTGCATATGCTAACGGACCAGCTGTTAAAGCATCTGGTGATTTATAAGCATTTGCAACTACAACTGTTTTAACATTAGCTTGAGTTAATTTTTCAGCTATAGCTACTGATGTTTCAAATCTGTCTGAACCAGAAATTCTTCTTTCACTTGTAAATGTAAGGTCTGTTCCGTTAATTACTTTTTCAGCAACTGTTTGTGGTCCACCAATTATAGTAGCTTTTGTTATTCCAATAGCTTTTAAACCAGCCTTAACTTCTGAAGTTAGAACATTTCCATTTGTTAAAACTATTGGCATTTTATTTTCTGTTGCATAAGTTGATGCTGCTAAAGCATCTACATCTTTTTCATTTGTACCATTTGCTATTATTACACCATTAGTATAACCTCTGTCCTTTAAATTAAGAGCCACTTCTATTGAAGTTTCATAACGGTCCTTACCATAAATTCTACCAGTTGTTACCCCTTCTTTTACTGCCTTTAATTCCGTAACTAAATTTTCAGAAACAGAATTTACTCCACCAACTACATATATTTTATTAACACCATTGTCCCTAATATAGTCTCTTACACCTTGAATTGCAGAATTGTCTCTTACTAAGAGTATTGGAGCTTCTAATGCATTTGCCAAAGGTCCTGCTGCCAAAGCATCTGCTGAAACTTGTCCATTAGCTACAATTAGATTCTCTGAAGTTGGATAAGCTTTCTGAGCTATTTCAACTGCAGTTTCATAACGGTCATCTCCTGCTAGTCTTTTAATCTTATCAGTTTCTGGTTTTTTCTTCAATTCAAAATTTACTTCTAAATTTTCTTCTAGTTTAAATTCATAAAAAGACAAGGCTTCTTCCTTATCTTTTTCATGTATTGCATAACCTGCTGGTACATTTTTAAATTTTAATTCATAATCTATACCTTTGGTTAATTTTGTTTCTACTCCTAACTTAAAATCTTCAACGAAAGGTGTTGTTTTTCCTTTCTCATAGATTTCAGCTTTGATATCATCTTCAATACCTTCTGGTTTTTCTATAGTAGCTTTAAATTCTGCAGTTGGTTTAGTAGTTAATTCAATAACAAAGTTGTGATTAGCTCCAATAGCTATAATTTTAAAATCATCTTCTTCTTTTAGTGGAAGATATTCATCTGCAACAACAGATTTAATTTCGTACTTGCTTCCGGATATAATTGTGTATGTTTCTCTACTTACTAATTTCTTATCCTCTGAATTAAAATCATAAAGCTCTCCAGTTTCCTCAGATTTTAATTTTAAACCATATTTATTTAACACATTTTGAGTAATTGCTTCTCCTATGTCTTTTCCATCAACTTTTAAGCTCACTAATGAAGCTTTTACAGTTTCCTTTGTTTCATCTGCTTTTGAAACAGTTCCTACAAAAATAGAAAAAACCATTACAAATGCTAACAAAAAACTTGTTATTCTTTTTGTTCTTAACATAATTTCCTCCTTATTCCTTATATAGTACATGTTAACATAAAATTAAATAAAAAAAAGTTATGAAAAATAGGCAAAGAATAGGTATTATATAATACCTATTACAGATTAAGGACAAAAGGCATTTTTATTATTTCATGTGTCTACTATATAGGGAGCATATCATTTCCAATATCTTTTTAGTCTTTTATATTCAATAGAGGAAGTATTAAACTCTTTCATTATTTCAATCCTTGTTTTTAATAAAGCCCTACCTAAAAGATTTACAATATGAAACTTATCTAAAACAATTTCAGCATTAGG
>NZ_JBASWB010000030.1:0-1652 GCF_049276255.1 Miniphocaeibacter sp. | reverse complement strand
ACAATAATTCTTCAACAAGAAACCTATATTAAGTCCTTAGAATCCATGCAAGAAGATATTAGAAAATACAATCATGATTATAAAAATCTTCTTACAGGAGCCTTGCTTCAAGCAGAAGAAGGAGATTACGACGGAGTTAGACTTTATTTAAAAGATGTATTTGATGAATTTGAAGAAAAAATAGGATCCCAAGTTGCAAAGACCACTCAACTTAAAAGAATAAAATCCAATGAAGTCAAGGGACTTCTTCTTTCGAAAATGAGCAAAATGGAAGAATTAGAAATAGAATTTCACCTAGAAGTCTTAAATGATGTAGATAGAATAAATATGAAAACTACAGACCTTGTAAGATGTTTGGGAATTTTACTGGATAATGCAATAGAGGAAGTGGAAAAACTAGAAGAAAAAGTAATAAAACTGGTAATACTTCAGGAAGAAAAAGTAACAACGATAATGGTTAAAAACCCCGTAACAGAAAAGGTGAATATTCAAAATATATACGAAGAAGGCTTCTCTACAAAGGGAGAAAAAAGAGGTTTAGGACTTTCCAATTATAAGGAAATAGTAGAAAACTATGAAAATATAGTTAGGGAAACTATTTCGACAGAAAAAGAATTCAATCAAGTATTAAAAATAGGATAGAATAAAACGTATAGTTTAAGAAATAAAGAAAAATAATTAATGAGAAATGTTAAAATATACTCAATATAAATTATTAAAAGAGAAAATAATATGAAGTTTTATTATTTTATAGATGGCATGCTAAAGTTTATTATATAGTAGACTTTATTGATCTGTTTTAGTAAATAGGAAACAATATTTTATTAGAGTTTGAAATTAAAATATGTAAGGGAGATTGTTAACAATGGATGGAAACATTGCAAGATGGCTATATTATGGATTTTATTTACTATATATGTTTTTGATAATGTATTTATCAATGAATTTATTTATAAACAAAGTAAGATTTCAAAAAAGATTTTTTTATATTATACCAACTATAATTATTTTAACTATTCTAGATCATTATATTATGTCATTTTCAGCTAAACAAAGTTTTTTATTTTTTGTTTTTTATGCTTTTTGGACTTATTTTAATTTTTTTGTTTTAGTATATATTTTAAACGGGAAAAAGAATTTATATATAAATTATGTAAAATTAATATTTATTCATTCACTAATTTCGTTAGGGGAAGGAGTTGTTGTAGAAAATTTTCTACCTAAACTTGGAGTGTATCATTTTCTTATGAATGGAATATTAATGGTGGTAACCAGTACTTTTCTTTTTTTGCTAAAAAAACTTGGTTTAAAAAAAGTAATAGATAATGTTTTTAACAGTAAAATTGCTATAGTATTAATGTTACCTTTATTGTTACTAATAACTATTCTAGGTTTAACAGGAATGATGGGGGAAGAAAACTCTATTGCAATTAAATTAAACTTAGGGTTATTTACATTGGTAGTAATATTTTATTTTGCTGGAGCTTTTATTGAATATAATAGGAAAAACAAGGAATTAAATGAGACAATAATTCTTCAACAAGAAACCTATATTAAGTCCTTAGAATCCATGCAAGAAGATATTAGAAAATACAATCATGATTATAAAAATCTTCTTACAGGAGCCTTGCTTCAAGCAGAAGAAGGAGATT
>NZ_JBASWB010000029.1:0-19829 GCF_049276255.1 Miniphocaeibacter sp. | reverse complement strand
ATACACCTGTACCCATCTCGAACACAGAAGTTAAGCCTTTTAGCGCCGATGGTACTATGATGGAGACGTCATGGGAGAGTAGGTATTTGCCCAACAATATTCCCTGTACGATTTAATCGTATGGGGAATTTTTTTGTTTGAATTTATCCCTAGTAAAAGTTAATAATTCATATTTTTTATTTTAAAGGTTTTTTAATAATATTAATATATTTTATTATTGTTGGAATACTAACTTGTTTTATCGGCAGTGGGGAATTAGACTATAGTTAAATACAGTATTTGAGTCGTTTTTATTAGTAACAAACGTTTGTTATATTTAAGGTCATAATTTATTCGGAAATGTTAAATATTAAACAATGCATGATCTAAATAAATGCATAATAGGTAGGTGGATTATGGAATACATTATAGTTTCCAATAATGAAAAGGTTTTAGCAGATTTTGAAGATGTAATACCTGTCAGTGATAATTGTTTGGTGTTACTACATAAGATTAGAGATTTAGTTCATAAAGGACACAAACTTATTTCCTACCCTTTAGGAGCTAGTTTAAAGATGTTACATTCTCCGATAAAATCAGTTTTAATATCAAAACAATGTGAAGAAATCCATTTAGCTTCTATAGAAATTATTGAAAACAGTTTGTTAAAATATGAAATATCCTTAGGTAAAAGAGAATTTGATTATAGGAATGTAGAGGATTATATCTTATTGGATTATGAACTACTATCATCTGCAATTAAAGAATATGATAGATTGTCACTATAATGGAAAGGATGATTTAGTTGAGACTTGAATTAAGAAAAATTAAAATTAGCGATATTGAATTTGGCAATAGAACAAGAGTTGAGAAAGATAAATTATTTATTGATAAAGAGGGTTTTATCAATGAGCTAAGAACTATTACAAATGTTAAAGATATAAAGGTAGATTTGGCTAAGCCGGGAGAAAAAATTAGGATTATTCCTGTAAAAGATGTAATTGAACCAAGATATAAAGTTAAAGGAGCAAAGGGATTTGCAGGTGTTACTTCTGAATTGGCACAACTAGGAGACGGAATCGTAAATATTTTGGATGGAACAGCTATTGTAACTATAGGTGATATAGTAGGTTTTCAAGAAGGTATTATTGATATGTGGGGAGAAGGAGCAAAATGGACACCATTTTCTAATACTCTAAACATAGTTGTTGATATTTCAGTTGTAGATGGGTTAACGCCTCATGAGCATGAGGAAGTATGTCGAATAGTAGGGCTAAAGGCATCTGAATACATTGGTTATGCAGCTAAGGACATAGATGAATTTCACGATATTGAAATATACGAAATGGAAGATAATGCAAAAGAAACAGTAAAATTTCCTGAATTACCTAAAGTTGTATATGTGGAAATGCTAATTACACAAGGTTTACTTCACGATAGCTACATATATGGAGTAAATGCAGCGCAAATTTTACCGACTTTACTTACTCCTAATGAAGAGCTAGATGGTGCTGTTATTAGCGGAAATTGTGTAGCTGCTTGTGATAAAATAACTACTTATCAGCATCAGAACAACAATATTATACGGGAGCTATACAAATTACATGGAAAAGAGATTAATTTTTTAGGTGTTGTTATGACTCCTGAAATGACAACTTTAAATGGTAAATTGGTTTCCTGTGATTATACTGCAAAACTCTGTAAGATGTTAGGAGCAGAGGGTGTTATTGTATCTGAGGAAGGATATGGAAATCCTGATTCTGACTTAGTTATGATCTGTTCTAGATTGGAAAAAATGGGAATTAAAACAGTTTTAATAACCGATGAATGTTCAGGATGGGATGGTATGAGTCAACCTCTTACAGATACTGCTAAAGAAGCTGTAGCTGTAATTTCAACAGGTAATGTTTCCCATGTTATAGAATTAGACAAGGCTGATCTAATTTTAGGTAATCCGGAAGCTATTGCAAACTTGGCAGGCGGATGGGCTGGAGCCTATAATCCAGAAGATGGAACTATGAAGTGTGAATTAAATGCGGTAATAGGTGCAACTTCTGAAATAGGATACCATAATGCAACTGTTGAATTATATTAATAGGAGGAAGAAATGAGTAAAAAAAGAGTATTGTATTATTTAAATCAATTCTTTGGACAAATCGGTGGAGAAGAAAAGGCAAATATCTCTCCTGAGTTTCATGAAAAAGAAATAGGGCCAGCCTTTGCATTTGCAGAATTAGTAGGTGAAATAGATTTAATAGGTACTATAGTATGTGGGGATAATTTTTTTAATGAAAATAAAGAGAAGGCTATTGAATTTTTAACTTCAATTAATGAAAGATTAAAACCTGATCTAGTAGTAGCCGGTCCGGCTTTCAATGCTGGTAGATATGGAATGGCCTGTGCAGGAGTGGCTGAATTATTCAATGAAATAGGTATACCAGTAGTAACAGGTATGTTTGAAGAAAATCCGGGTTTGGAGAAATGTCGTTCTATAGCTTATGTAGTTAAAACCGGAAATTCTGCTGCTGATATGAAGAAAGCCTTACCGATAATGGCTAATATAGTAAAGAAAATTGTAAATAATGAGAATTTAAAACCTACTAGAGATGGATATTTTACACAGGGAAAACGTATTACCGTATTGGTGGATAAAATTGGCTCAGAAAGAGCAATTGAAATGCTTATGAAACGTTTAAGAAATGAAAGTTTTGAGACAGAACTGCCTATGCCTGAATTTGATAAAGTAGAACCTGCTAAAGCTATATTAAATTTAAAAAATGCTACTATTGCCATGGTTACATCAGGTGGTATAGTACCGTTGGGAAATCCAGATAGAATACAATCAGCTTCTGCTCAAAAATGGGGAAAATATAATATTGATGGCAAAGATGAAGTGAAGGGTGAATATTGTACAATCCATGGTGGCTATGATCCTGTTTATGCAAATGAAAATCCGGATAGGGTAGTACCATTGGATATAATGCGTGAATTTGAAAAAAATGGTGAAATAGGAAAGGTTTATGAATATTTCTATACAACTACAGGAACCGGAACATCAGTTGGAAATGCTATTAAATTTGGAAAAGAAATAGGTGCTGAATTGAAAGAAGCCGGAGTTGATGGAGTTATATTGACTTCTACTTGAGGTACATGTACTCGTTGTGGTGCAACGATGGTAAAGGAAATTGAAAGATTTGGAATTCCTATAGTACATATGGCTACAATAACTACAATTTCCGAATCAGTTGGGGCAAATAGAATAGTACCTACAATAGCTATCCCATATCCTATTGGTAATCCGGAATTAGGAGACAAGGAGAATGGAATTAGAAGAACATTGGTTAAGAGAGCATTAGAGGCTTTAGCTACAGAAGTATCAGATGTAACTGTGTTTAAATAATGACTTTGAGTGATGTTTCGGCATCACTCATTTAACTATTGGGAGGTACTCTATGGATAAAAATGAAAAAATCATCATTGAAAAAAGAGAAAATAAAGTAAGTCTATATAAGGTTGTAAACTATGCTGGGGCTTTTATTGCTCTATTAATTGGATCCGGTTTTGCTACAGGACAAGAAATAATGCAATATTTTGCAGCATGGGGATATAAAGGAATACTAGGAGTAATAGTATGCTTTATTCTACTGGCATATGTTGGTGTAAGTTTTATTTCAGCGGGATATAATAATAAGTTTGATACCCCGAATGATATCTATAGATACTATTGTGGTAAATATATAGGAACATTTTATGATTATTTTTCAATTTTCTTTATATTCCTATCCTTTACAGTAATGATAGCCGGAACCGGCGCAACTGTTCAACAACATTATTCCATTTCCCCTTATATAGGTGGGATGATTATGGCTATTGTAGCTATTGCAACGGTTATTTTTGGGCTCCAAAAGATTGTCGATGTAATTGGAAATATTGGACCGATTATAGTTGTAATATCAATAGTAGTGGGAATAATTGGGATTTTGCTAAATCCAAGTGGAGGACAAAAAGGAGTAGAAATTGCAAAAGATTTAGTTGAAAATGAACAGATTAAAGTTGCTTCTAGTAATTGGCTTTTAGCAGCTGGATCTTATGTAGGTTTTTGTATGTTGTGGTTGGCTGCATTTCTTGGAGGAATCGGTGCAAATGCAAATAATGAGAAAGAGGGTAGATTAGGTGCTTTTTCAGGAGCAGCTGGTTTTTCTTTAGCTGTACTATTAATGTCATTAGGCTTGCTTTTCAATATGGCAGATGTTGGAGGAAGTCAAATACCGAATTTGATTTTAGCTAGCAAGATTCATCCGGCGTTAGGGAATGTATTTTCTGTTATAATATTACTGGGAATATATACTACTTCAGTTCCATTATTATGGTCTGTAATAGCACGATTTGCAAAAGAAAAAACATCTAAATTTAAATTGTTAACTGTTATAGTAGGAGTAGTAGGAGCAGTTATAGGATTGGTTATTAAATTTGATGAATTGGTAAATGTAGTATATGTTTTAAATGGATATGTTGGATTGATACTACTATTTATTATGATAGGCCGATCAATACAATGGAAGAGAATATAGTAAAGATATTACTATAATGAATTTAATTTGATTCATATATTTTTAATCGGAGGTGTTTTTTTTGGATGATAGATTTTGGAATAGATTGATATTTAAAAATATCTCAAAGGATTCCAGAGAGGCAATTCTAAAAATAAATAGCCGAGAATGCGTATATGCTGCTAATGAACTTATAATAGAAGAAGGAGAAGAAATTAAAGATATATGTGTTATTCTTGAGGGAGTATTAAAATCTACAGAGTATACTTCAGATGGAAAAGAATTGAATTCATCATATTTTTATGTTGGTAAAAAAATAAATTCATCATATCCTTTTGCAGGAGATGCCTTTCCTTTCTATTTGATTTATGGTGGAATTAAGAGATATTTTTTTAATACATATAGTGTGAAAAAATCAAGGGTAATATGGTTACCGGTGAAAGAATTACTTCCAATAATTGAAAGAGATTCAATATTTTTGAAGAATGTTTTACAATTTGTTGCAGAATATGCATGTTATAGTAAGATTATTTTAAGAGGAGTACAGTATAGAAAAATAGAGGATAGATTGGCATATTGGATGTTAAATTTAAATGATCCTGATAAAGATATTCCCATTCCATATTCACAAGAGGTATTAGCCGATATACTACATGTTAGTAGAAGTAGTTTAAACCAAGAGCTTAAAAGATTAAAAAATGAAAAAATAATTTCATATAATGGAAAGAGCATAAAAATACTGAATAAGAATTATTTTAAGGAAAGGTTGTAGGGGAGAAAATTTCTCCCCTTTTTATTTAATGATATCTTTAATCTTGAAATTTAACTATTTGTTAAGTGATGTTAAGAAAGAAGGGCTATCATATTTATAGTTTGGTATAAGAAGTTTAGACTGTTATTTAAGATATTTAAATGTAAACTTATGAAAAATAAAGCAATTTAGTAGATTATGAATATTAAATACCTATATTTAAAGCAGTAAATAACTTATTTTATAAATTTTTACTAATTGACATAATTATTTAAAGACAGAGTAAATAGATTGTCTATTATTTCCAATTCTAAGAAAATAGTTCCAGTAGATTTATTTGTTTTAATACTATTGAGTATAAAATTTAAATAAATAGCATTTCAAGTATATTCATATTGTTAAAAATCAATTATTACTATAACTTATTTATACTTTATATGATAAAATACATTAATATAAGTAATAAATTAAGCTAATCCAAAAAAAATAGTTCTTATCTATTATTTTAACAAATTCCTTAAAAAAACATGTAAATATCATTATAAATTATTATAAAAAATAGGTTTAAAATTGTTTACATAAAGATTTATTTAAGTTAAAATCAATGGGTAAGTAAATTTAAATAGGTAATAAGGGGTAATTATGACAATTTCATTTTCAGAATTTATAAGTCAAATCTTTTCTAATTTTCCATTATTAATTACTGTTATTCTTACTTTAGCAGTTATTTTTGTTAATGGGTGGACAGATGCACCTAATGCTATTGCAACAACGGTTTCTACTAGAGCAATGAAGGCAAAACCTGCTATATTAATGGCAGCTGTTTTTAATTTCTTAGGTGTATTAATTATGACTATGATAAATGCAAATGTAGCTGAAACTATATATAACATGGTAGATTTTAGCGGAAATTCGCATGAAGCCTTAGTTGCACTGTGTGCTGCCTTATTTGCAATTGTAATATGGGCAACAGCAGCCTGGTATTTTGGGATACCAACTAGTGAATCTCATGCTCTTATAGCTGGTTTATCAGGAGCGGCAATTGCACTTCACAATAGCTTAAGTGGTATTAATGGAAAAGAATGGATGAAAGTAATTTATGGTTTATTTTTATCAACAGTATTGGGATTTGTTTTTGGATATGTTTTAGTAACTATTGTAAAACTATTATTTAGGAAAATTGATAGAAGAAAAACTCAAAACTTTTTCCAGGGAAGTCAAATTGCAGGTGGAGCTGCTATGGCATTTATGCATGGTGCTCAAGATGGTCAAAAGTTTATGGGAGTATTTATGTTAGGTATGTTTTTGGCTAAAGGCTCCAGTCAAACTGAGTTTGTTATACCTGTATGGCTAATGATTTTATGTTCAGCAGTTATGGGGATAGGTACTTCAATAGGTGGATACAAAATTATTAAGTCCGTTGGTATGGATATGGTAAAATTAGAAAAATACGAAGGTTTTTCAGCAGATATTGGCGCTGCCTTATGTTTGTTAGTGTCTTCGCTTGGAGGTATACCTGTTAGTACTACTCATGTAAAAACTACTGCTATAATGGGAGTAGGTGCTTCTAAAAGGTTATCGAATGTTAATTGGTCAGTTGTAAAAGAAATGGTATTAACTTGGGTGTTAACTTTTCCAGGATGTGGTATTATTGGTTTTATAATGGCTAAAATATTTATGATTTTATTTTAAGGAGTTAATATGTCAGTTTATAATTATTATGATGGATTTGTTAGAATGTCAAAGAAAGCACAGGAATGTGCCTACTATTTAAATAATGAATTTAAAAATTTTGATAAATCTATACTAGAATCTAAAATTAAAGAGATTCATGCTATAGAACATGAAAGTGATGAAATAAAACATGAAATTATGGAAAATTTAGTTAAAGAATTCTTGCCACCAATTGAACGGGAAGATATTATGAATATAACACATTTTCTAGATAATGTTACAGATAATTTAGAAGAAGTACTTATTAATTTATATATTTTAAATATTGACAGTATTACAGATAGAGCTATTGAATTAAGCGAATTAATTATAGAATGTGTAGAAACGATGTATAAATGTATAGAGGAACTACATAATTTTAAAAAATCAAAAACTCTACTATCTCTTATTATTTCAGTAAATACTATTGAAGAAGAAGGGGATACTTTATATTTAAAAACAATGAATGAGCTATATAGAAAGAATAGTGATCCAATATATATTATGACCTGGTCGAAAATTTACGATTTATTGGAAAAATGTTTAGATTCTTGTGAAGCTGTAGCTGATGAACTTGAAGTAATTATATTGAAAAATAGTTAAATATAGGAGGAAAAATGAAGTTTTTTATTGATACTGCAAATGTTGAAGAAATAAGAGAAGTTGCTTCTTGGGGAATTGTTGATGGTGTAACAACAAATCCATCTTTAATTGCTAAGGAAGGAAGAGTTTTTAAGGATGTTATTAAGGAAATAACTGAAATAGTAGATGGACCTATTTCAGCAGAAGTTGTAAGTTTAGAGTCTGAGGGGATGGTTAAAGAGGCTTTGGACTTAGTAACTATTCACAAGAACATAGTTATAAAATTACCTATGACTAAGGAAGGTCTAAAGGCTTGTAAAGAACTTACAGATAAGGGGATAAAAACCAACGTTACTTTGATTTTTTCTGCTTCACAAGCATTAATGGCTGCTAAGGCAGGAGCTACTTATGTAAGCCCATTTTTAGGACGTTTAGATGACATTAGTTCAGATGGTTTAATATTAATAGAGGATATAGCAGAAATATTTTCTAATTATAATATTAAAACTGAAATAATTTGTGCATCTGTTAGACATCCTATTCATTTAATAAACTGTGCTAAAGTAGGTGCAGATATTGCAACAGTACCTTATAAGGTATTTGAACAAATGTTGAAACACCCATTAACAGATATAGGTATAGAAAAATTCTTAAGTGATTGGGAATCAGTGAAAAATTTATAATATTAGAGGGCAAAGCCCTCTTTTTTCGTGAATTGGAGGAAATATGGATATAAATTTACCTTTAAACCTTGTTAGAGTAACAGAAGCAGCAGCTATTAAATCTTTTTACTATATGGGAAAAGGAGAAGCTGATTTAGCAGATCAGGCAGCAGTAGATGCTATGCATTTAGTTTTTAATGATTTAGATATGGAAGGTACAGTAGTAATAGGTGAAGGGGAAATAGATAATGCTCCTATGTTATATATAGGTGAAAAATTAGGTGCTGGTAGAGAAGGGTCAGAAAAATTAGATATAGCTGTTGATCCTGTTGAAGGAACTTCCTTAGTTGCAAATGGTCAAAATAATGCCATATCTGTTATTGCAGCTGCTCCAGAAGGTTGCCTACTACATGCGCCGGATATGTATATGGAAAAAATTGCCTGTGGACCTGAAGGAAAAGATATAGTACATTTAGATTTATCAATAGAGGAAAATATTAAACGATTAGCTAAAGCTAAAAACAAAGATGTTTCAGAGATAATAATTTCTGTTCAAAATAGGCCGAGACATGAAGAATTAATTAGAAGAATTCGTGAATTTGGATCAAGAATTAGAATTTTTGAAGAAGGTGATGTAAATACAAGTATAGCAACTTGTTTTAAATCATCAGGGGTAGATCTTTTTGTAGGAATAGGTGGAGCACCAGAAGGAGTTATTTCAGCAGCTGCAATTAAATCCTTAGGGGGAGTTCTTCAAGGAAGACTTAAACCTAGAAATGAAGAAGAAATAGAAAGATGTCATAAGATGAATATAAAAGATGTTAATAAGGTTTTAGAACTAGATGATTTAGTAAAGGGAGATGAAGCTTTATTTGCAGCAACAGGTATTACAGATGGAGATTTTTTAAATGGTGTAGTTCAATATCCTAACAATACTGTTAAGACATATTCAATTATGCTTAGAGCGCAAACAGGTACTATAAGATTTGTTGAAGCTTTACACAAATTAGATAATAAACCTCATCTTTCTACTAGAAATATGAAAAGGAGGTAAGATTTGGACGCAGAGTTACTTAAAGATAAAAAAATTGATGATTTAAAAGTAATAGCTAAAGCCTTGGGAGTCCCAGGTATTTCAAAATATAGAAAAAATGAATTAATTGAAGAAATTATAAAACAGGTAAAAATTAACGAAGAAAATAATTCAAAAGATGAAGAGGATTATACAGAAAATAATAGGAATAATACTGTAGAAAATGAAGAAGAAAAAGAAAATACGGGAAATACAAAAGAAATTTCAGGTATTTTAGATATTCTTCCCGATGGATATGGTTTTTTACGTTCAGATGGATACAATTCAGGTGAAGAGGATATTTACGTTCCTCCAGTACAGGTAAGGCGTTTTAGGTTAAAAACCGGTGACTATATTGTAGGGTTAACTAGGGAGAAAAAAGAAAAAGAAAAATTTTCTCCACTAATATATGTAAATTCAGTAAATTATGAAGGACCAGAAAATTTAAGAAGTAGAAGAAATTTTGAAGATTTAACTCCAATTTATCCTAATAAAAAATTAAAACTCGAAAACAATTCTAAAGATTTATCTACAAGAATAATTGACCTAGCATGTCCAATAGGTAAAGGACAAAGAGGTATGATAGTTGCACCTCCTAAGACTGGGAAAACAACATTATTAAAATCAATTGCAAATGCTATAGTCGAAAATAATCCAGAAGTATTTTTAATAGTTTTATTAATAGATGAAAGACCAGAGGAAGTTACAGATATGCAACGATCTGTAAAAGGTGAAGTCGTTGCTTCAACTTTTGATGAAATGCCTCAAAATCATACTAGAGTAGCTGAAATTGTACTTGAAAGGGCAAAACGTCTAGTTGAGCATGGAAGAGATGTTGTTATATTAATGGATAGTTTAACAAGGCTTTCTAGAGCCTATAATGTTACTAGCCCATATTCAGGAAAAACATTATCTGGAGGACTTGATCCCCTTGCTTTAAATCATCCTAAAAGATTTTTTGGTGCAGCAAGAAATATTGAAGAAGGTGGAAGTTTAACAATTCTAGCTACTGCTTTAATAGATACTGGATCTAGAATGGATGATGTTATTTTTGAAGAGTTTAAGGGTACAGGTAATATGGAAGTTCATTTAGATAGAGACCTATCGGATTTAAGAATATTTCCTGCAATTGATATATATAAATCAGGAACTAGAAAAGATGAGTTGCTACTAAATGAAAATGAATTAGAAACAATGAGAAAAATTAGAAGAGCATTATCTAATTCAACAAACCAACAAATTGCCGACAAAATTATGGAAATGTTAAAGAATACCAAGACAAATGAAGAATTTGTCAACAGCATTAATAAAGTTAAATTTTAGTGTTGATTAATGGGAATTACTATGGTATAATTGTAAGGCTGAATATATGAAAGTACATGAAAGAGGTGAAAGAATGAAGGACGGAATTCATCCAAAGTATCATGAAGCAACAGTAACTTGTGTTACTTGTGGAAATACATTTAAAACAGGATCAACTAAAGAAGAAATCAAAGTAGAGATTTGTTCAGAATGTCATCCATTCTATACAGGTCGTCAAAGATCTGCAGAACGTGGTGGTAGAGTAGAGAAATTTAAAGAGAAATATAATTTAAAATAGTTCAAAAGGGCTAGTACGCAAGTACTAGCTTTTTTAAAATAAATTAGGAGAAAAAATGGGTGTAAAGAAAAAAACCACAATAGGTGGCCAAGCATTATTTGAAGGTATTTTAATGAGAGGGCCAAATAAAACAAGTATGGTAGTAAGAAAACCTAATGGAGAATTAGAGATTAAAGAAGACACTACAAAAACAATTTCTAGTAAGAGTAAATTTTTTAGATTACCTTTTATTAGAGGAGTGGTTTCTTTATTGGATTCCCTTCATCTAGGAGTAAACGCAATAGTATATTCAACTTCTTTTTATGAAGATGAAGAAGAGGAGGAGCCAGGGTTTTTAGAAAAAAATTTTGGAGATAAGGCCGAATCTATTGGTACAGGAATTTCTATATTTATATCTTTAGCTTTATCTGTTTTAATTTTCTTTTTCATACCAACAATAGTAACGTCTTTTTTTAAAAAGTTTATTGAAAGTACAATATTATTAAATTTAATAGAGGGTTTTATTAGAATAATTATATTTTTAGCCTATATTTATCTTGTATCTAAAATGGAGGATATGAGAAGGATTTTCATGTATCATGGTGCAGAGCATAAGTCAATTCATTGTTATGAAAATGGTGATGAATTAACAGTAGAAAACGTTAGAAAATGTTCTAGACTCCATAGAAGATGTGGTACTAGCTTTATTTTTACAGTTATGATTGTTTCAATATTAGTATTGTCATTTTTTGGCTGGCCTAATCCATTTATTAGGTTGTTAACAAGGCTTTTAGCTTTACCGATTATTGCAGGTATATCATATGAAATAAACAGGTTATTAGGTAGATCCGATAGTGCCATAGCTGAAATACTATCAGCACCAGGACTTTTAATACAAAAACTTGGTACTGTAAAAGAACCGACAGATGATATGATTGAAGTTGCAATAGTAGCATTAGAAGAGGTAATTCCAGAAAACAAAGATGATGATATATGGTAATACAAGATGTATTAAACTTGTTTGGGAAAGTTGATGGGGAAATAATATTAAAACATTATTTTAATTTTAATAAAATCGATATTGTATTAAATAAAAATAAGGAACTTGAAGAAAATCAAGAAAATTTAATATATGAAATATATGAGAAATATAAAAAAAATTATCCCTTACAATATATTTTAGGGCAATGGAATTTTTATGGCAGGGATTTTTTTACAGAAAAAAATGTACTAATACCTAGGTTTGAAACTGAAATTTTAGTTGAAAAAATATTGGATTTAAATATTGCTTTTAAAAACATTTTAGAAATAGGAGTAGGAAGCGGAATAATTTCAATAACACTGGCTTTGGAAATAGAGGATTCTAAAATAATCGGAGTTGATATTTCACAAAATGCAATTGATTTAGCCAATAGAAATAAAGAGAAGTTCAATGTAAAAAACTGTGAATTTATTAAAAGTGACCTATTCTCCAATGTAAATAAGAATTTGAAATTTGATTTAATAGTATCTAATCCGCCTTATATAAATTTAGAAGATATGGGTAAATTAGAAGAAAAATTAAGTTACGAACCTGAAATTGCTCTATATGGTGGAGAAGATGGATTGGATTTTTATAGAGCTATTATAGAAGGAGCAAATGAATATTTAAGTAGTAATGGTGTAATAGCTTTTGAAATAGGATATAATCAAGGTGAATCAATAAAAGATATCCTAAAAGAACATAATTTTAAGGACATAAGTATTTACAAGGATTATAATGATTTTGACAGATGTATAATAGCTAGGAGATAAGATGCTTTTTTTAAAATTATTTTTTACCTTTTTCAAAATTGGTTTATTTAGTTTTGGAGGAGGCTATGCAATGATACCATTAATATTACAGGAGATTGTAAATACTAATGGTTGGATTGAAAAAATTGATTTAATAAATATGATTTCTATTTCACAGGTTACTCCTGGTCCTATTGCTATAAATATAGCAACATTTGTAGGCTATGTTATTTCAGGTGTAACAGGTTCAATCGTAGCTACGGTTTCTGTAATTTTACCATCTATAATATTAGTTACAATTATGTTTTTCTTTATTAAAAAATTCAAGGGTAATACCTATTTAGAATGGTTTTTAAAGGGAATAAGAGTTGTAGTAGTTGGTTTAATTGGTGCAGGCTTTCTTTCTATATTTTTAGAAGGAGTTAATAATGTTTTTTCTGTAATAGTATTTACAGTTAGTTTTTATTTAGTAGCTTTCAAAAAAGTTCATCCAATTCCAGTAATAGTTCTTGCAGGAATATTGGGAGCTGTGGTATCATAATGGAGGCAATATGCTTTATTTTCAAATGTTTAAGACGTTTTTTGTAATAGGTGCTTTTACCATTGGTGGTGGAGTTGCAATGATTCCTATTATAGAAAATGAAGTAGTAGAAAAAAAGGAATGGTTAACTTATGATGAGTTTATGGAAGCCTTAACTGTGGCCCAGGGACTACCAGGTGTTTTAGCAGTAAATATGAGTGTTTATATTGGTTTAAAAATAAAAGGATACAAAGGTGCTTTGCTATGTATGTTAGGAGCAGTGATTCCATCCTTTATAATGATTATTATTGTTGCTACTTTTTATGAAAAAATAATTGGTACAGACATTGTAGATAGAATTTTTAAGGGAGCATTACCAGCTGTTGCAGCTGTAATTGCAGCTTCAGTATATTCATTAGGAAAGAAATCAAATTTTAAATACTATCATTATATAGTAGCAATAGCAATTGCTATATTAGTAGAGTTGTTTAATATAAGTCCTATACTATTAATATTATCATTTGGAATAGGATATATAATATATAATAAATTCGTCCTAAACAGTAGGAAAGGTGATTAATATGTTTGAGAATTTATCGACAATTGAAAAGAATTTTTTAGATTTAGAAACTAAGATTTCAGATCCGGAAGTAATGAAGGATATGAATAATTGGCAAAAATTAGTAAAAGAGCATGCAGATTTAAAACCTATAGTAGATAAATACAAGGAATACAATCATGCAGTTAATATTTTAAAAGAAGATAAAGAAATGTTAAATGAAAAATTAGATGATGACATGAGAGAAATGCTTAAAGAAGAAATTTCTACTTTAGAGGAAGACATAGAAAAATTCGAAGGCGAATTAAAAATTCTATTACTACCTAAAGATCCTAATGATCATAAGAATGTTTTTTTAGAAATTAGAGCAGGAGCAGGTGGAGACGAAGCTGGTTTATTTGCTGGGGAATTACTTAGAATGTATCAAATGTTTGCAGATAAACAAGGCTGGTCAACAGAAATTATGGAAATTACAGACCAAGGTGTTGGTGGTATAAAAGAAGCCGTTGTAATGATTAAAGGTAATGGAGCATATTCAAAATTAAAATATGAATCTGGTGTTCATAGAGTTCAAAGGGTTCCTACAACAGAATCAAGTGGAAGAATTCATACTTCTGCAGCAACAGTAGCAGTTCTACCTGAAGCAGATGATGTAGATGTGCAAATAGAGTCTAAGGATATAAGAATAGATGTATTTAGGTCATCTGGAAATGGTGGACAATCTGTTAATACAACAGACTCTGCTGTAAGAATTACCCATATGCCAACAGGAATTGTAGTTTCATGTCAGGATGAAAAATCACAATTAAAAAATAAGGATAAGGCTATGAAAATTTTAAAATCTCGTCTTTATGACCAAATGATGGAAGAACAAAATAAGGACATAGCTGATGAAAGAAAGTCTCAAGTAGGTTCAGGAGACAGATCTGAAAGAATAAGAACTTATAATTTCCCACAAGGAAGAGTAACAGATCATAGAATAAATTTAACATTATATAGATTACAGGATTTCTTAGACGGAAATATAGAAGAAATGTTAGATTCATTAATAACATATGATCAAACGGAAAAACTTAAACTAGTAGGATAATAAACCACTTTCAATAGTGGTTTTTTTTATTGTATAATTATATCTATGATATAATTTTATTGGAGATAATAATGAGTAAAAACGAAAATCAGTTATTAAATGTTGCAAAGGATATTAAAACCTTTAATGGTAAGGAAAATGTGAAACCAATACTGGAGTTTTTTGGTAATCCTCAAGATAAATTAAAAGTTATTCACGTCGCAGGAACTAATGGTAAAGGTTCAGTATCTGCATTTATAAATAATATTTTAATAGAAAATAATTACAAGGTTGGTTTGTTTTCTTCACCGGCAATATTAAAACCTAATGATAGAATAAAGGTCAATAATGAAAATATAGGTGATGTTGATTTAATACTATATTATAATAAGATTACTGCTATAGCAGAAAAACTTAATATTAAATTACATGAATTTGATATAGCTACAATTATTGCTTACCTATATTTCTATAATAAAAAATGTGATTTAGCAATTATTGAAGTTGGCATAGGTGGAAGAATTGACTCTACCAATATTGTAAAGAAACCATTGATTTCTGTTATATGTAAAATAGGAATGGATCACTTAGATATACTAGGAGACAGTATTGAAGATATAGCTAGGGAAAAAGCTGGTATTATAAAAGAAAATTCCACTGTGGCAATATATGAACAAGAGAAAAATATTTTAAGTATTATAGAAAATATTGGGAAAGATTTAAAGAATAAAATTATTATTCCAGATTTTAACAAAGTAGAGAATTTAAATATAAAGTTAAACAATATATCATTTACTTATAAAAACTTAAAAATAGAAATACAAATGACAAATATTGTACAAGTATATAATGCTGTATTGGCATTGGAAGTAGTTTTATATTTAAGAAAAATAGGTTATTCTATTTCAGAAAATAATATATTAAGGGGTATTTTTAAAACAAAAGTTATGGGAAGATTTCAGATTTTAAATGAAAATCCAATAGTTATTCTAGATGGTGCACATAATGTTGAAAGTGTAAAAGCTCTAAATAAAACTATTAAAGAGGATTTTCCAAATGAAAAATTTGTTTTTATTACAAGCTTTTTTAAAGACAAAGAATATATGAAATTAGTAGAAATTATGGCACCTCTTGCCTATGCTTTTATTGCCTGTCAAACTGATGATAGTAGATCAATAGGTAGCTTAGAATTAACTAACTTTTTAGGAATGTTTAGCGATAAGGTCCATAATGGTAGAACAGTAAAAAATAGTTTAGATATAGCTTTAAATAATTATAGTGATAAAAAAATAATAATATATGGCTCCTTATCTTTAATAAAGGATTCCATAGATTATTTTAAATAACGGAGGAAAAATGATAGTAGATTATAAGGAAATTTTTTCACAAAATAATGTTGGGAAAATTTTATATAATGAACCAATGGCTAATCATACAACATTTAAAATTGGTGGTCCTTGTGATGTTATGATTTTGCCAAGTAATGAAGAAGAAATACTTAATGCTTTAAAAATAATTAAAAATAATAATTTAGAATATATGATTATAGGAAATGGTAGTAACCTTTTAGTAAGAGACAAGGGAATTAGAAAGGTTATTATAAAGTTAAATGATAATTATTCAAATATAGAAATTAAAGATAATTATGTAATTGCACAAGCAGGTGCCTTATTATCTAAAACTGCTAAGACTGCTATGAAAAAGGATTTAACAGGCATGGAATTTGCTTCAGGAATACCAGGAGGAATAGGCGGAGCTATTACAATGAATGCTGGAGCCTATGGTGGAGAAATGAAGGACATACTTGAAAAAGTTAAGGTTATTAACAAGGACTTAGAAATTAAAGAGTATAGTGTTTCTGAAATGAATATGAGATACAGGAATTCAAGAGTACAAGATGAGGGGTTAATTGTATTAGAAGCAACTTTTAAGCTTGAAAAGGGAAAACCAGAGGATATCAAGGCATTATATGATGATTTAACTTTTAAACGTACATCTAAGCAACCTCTTGAATATGCTTCAGCAGGCTCTACTTTTAAAAGGCCAGAAGGTCATTTTGCAGGAAAATTAATTGATGATTGTGGCCTAAGAGGATATAGATACAAAGATGCTCAAGTAAGTGAGAAACATTGTGGTTTCGTTATAAATAGAGGAAATGCCGACTTTGAACAAGTCTATTATGTTATTAGTCATGTTCAAGAAGTTGTTAAGGAAAAATTTGGTGTTAATTTAGAACCGGAGATTAGGATAATTGGAGAAGAATAAATATAAACTTATAGCAGATTATCATACCCATACTATCTATAGTAGAAATGGACATGGAAAGGGAACTATAAGGGAAAATGTAGAAGAGGCTATTAATAAAGGACTTGAGGAAATTTATATAACAGACCATGGTCCTGGTCATATTTTTTTCGGTCTTAAGAGAAAGAAACTACCGGAAATACGAAGAACAATAGATACTTTAAACGAAGAATATAGTGGTAAAATAAAAATATTTTTAGGCGTTGAAGCAAATGTAGTAGATTATAATGGTAAGTATGATATAGAAGAAGAGGATTTAAAATACTTTGACATAGTTAATTTAGGATATCATAGTGGAGTGTTTTTACGAAACTTTAAAAGTATTTTTATATACCATATTCTAAATAGATTAGGAAGATTTAGCAAGAAAATAGAAAGTTATTGTATAGAAAAAAATACTGATGCTATTGTAAAAATAATAGAAGAAAATAATATAAATATAATTACCCATCCTGGAGATAAGGTAAAGGTAGATATTAAAAGACTGGCTAAAGTATGTAAAGAAAATAATACTTTAATGGAAATTAATAACCATCATCCACATTTAAGTGTAGATGAAATTAAAGAGGCCATGCCAAGTGGAGTTGATTTTTCCTTAGGAAGTGATGCACATAGACCAGAAAAAGTAGGCCTTGTAGATAAGGCAATAAAAAGAGTTGAAGAATCGGGATTAGCTATAACTAGAATTAAAAATTTAAGGGAAGTTAAATAGAGGAAGTTTAGGAGTTAAATATGGAAATTGTAATAGTAACAGGAATGTCAGGTGCCGGTAAAACTTCAGCATTAGATATATTTGAAGATATGGGATATTATGCTATGGATAATTTACCGCCAGCATTAATAAAAGAGTTTGTTAAGCTAATTACAACAAGTAAAATGGATATTAACAAAATAGCCATAGTTGTTGATATAAGAACTAGAAATTTATATCAACAACTATATGATGAAGTAGAATATTTTAAAAATTCTGGTGAAAATATATCTGTATTATTTTTAGATTGTACAGATGAAACACTTATTAGAAGATATAAGGAACTAAGAAGGCCTCATCCATTAAGTAGTAAAGGTAATATAATTTCTGGAATAGAAAAAGAAAGAAAAATACTTAAAAAAATGAAAGAAAACTCCACCTATATTATAGACACAACATCTTTAAAGCTGGGAGAGTTAAAGAGTAGAATATCTACACTATATAATTTTGACGATATAGCAACAGATAAAATTCACATATCTATTGCATCATTTGGATTTAAACATGGAATAATCTTAGATGGAGATTTAGTGTTTGATGTTAGGTTTTTACCAAATCCATTTTATATAGAGGATTTAAAAATGAAAACCGGCTTAGACAAAGAAGTAAGGGATTATGTTTTTAGTTTTGGTGACACAAATACCTTTATAGATAAGATACTGGATATGTTGGAATTTTTACTTCCAAGGTATAAAAAAGAAGGAAAGAATAATTTAGTTATAGGAATTGGTTGTACAGGTGGTAAACATAGATCCGTTGCAATAGCTGAAGAATTGGATAAAAAACTTTCCGAAAAAGGAGAAATTACCTATGTATCACACAGAGACTCTAAATATTGGTAATAGAGATTTAAATATTGTAACAATTGGTGGTGGAACAGGAAATTCAACAATTTTAAAAGGTTTAAAAAAATATTCAACAAATATTACAACAATAGTAACCGTTGCAGATGACGGTGGTGGTTCTGGTATATTAAGAGAGGACTTGGGAATTTTACCACCAGGAGATATAAGAGCTTGTTTAATAGCATTGGCAAATACAGAGCCAGCTATGGAAACTCTAATGAACTATAGATTTAGAGAAGGACTTTTAAAAGGACAATCCTTTGGTAATTTATTTTTAGCAGCAATGATTGATATTTATGGAGATTTTGATGTTGCTGTAAAAGAAGCAGGAGATGTTCTAGCAATAACAGGTAAGGTTTTACCAATGACCTTAGAAGATGTTGTCCTATATGCAGAGCTAGAAGGTGGTATAACTCTAAAAGGTGAATCCAATATAACAGAAAAGAACAAGAAATTTAAAAAACGTATAAAAAGAGTATATATTGAGCCTGAGTCGCCAAAGCCTTTAGATGAAACAGTTGAGGATATTGAAAATGCTGACCTAATAATTATTGGTCCAGGAAGTTTATACACTTCCATTATTCCAAACTTATTAGTAAAAGATATAGCAAAAGCATTAAGGGATACTAAAGCAAAAATATACTATATTTGCAATATAATGACTCAAGAAGGGGAAACAGAAGGTTATGGTGTTACTGACCATGTAAAGGCTATTAATGAGCATTTAGAATATGATGTAATAGATAAAATTGTAGTAAATAGCGATATAATACCTGAAGAAATAGTTGAAAAATATCATACTAAACCAATTTATTTAACGGATTATGATAAAGAAAAATTGACTAAGTACGAAATTTTAACCTGGCCATGTTATTATTTATTTGGCGATTATATTAGACATGATGCAGATAGGATTAGTAAATATATAATAGATGATTTTAATAAAGATATAGTAAAAATTTACAATATGTAAACTCTAAAGATTAATTCTTATGGCTCTTTGTCAAATAGTGTTGATGAAGAAAATAATAATATTTGCGGTTCAAGCTAAGAAGCTTGAGCCGCTATTTCATTTTCAAAACCTTTAAACTTAAACTTATGAAAACATAACATAATCCTT